>NZ_JANMUN010000206.1:0-44056 GCF_031391665.1 Ferruginibacter sp. | reverse complement strand
AATGCAGGTGGATGAAATAGAAAAGCTGGCTAAAATATTTGTAGCAAATGGTGTAAATAAAATTCGGCTTACCGGTGGCGAACCATTAGTGCGTAAAGATGCTGCAGAAATTATTACGGCCTTATCAAAATTACCCGTTACCCTTACACTTACTACCAACGGTACACGACTGCATGAATTTGTTGATGTGCTGGAGCAGGCCAATGTGCGTTCGCTCAACATTAGCCTAGATACTTTGCAGGCAGAAAAATTTCAATTAGTTACCCGGCGCAACCAGTTTGATGTGGTGATGAAAAACATTGAGTTGCTGTTACACAAAAACTTTCATGTAAAAATAAATGTGGTGGCAATGAAGGGTTTTAATGATAATGAGATAAACGATTTTATTGCATGGACAAAACATACACCGGTACATGTTCGCTTTATTGAGTTTATGCCTTTTAGCGGCAACCGGTGGACGAGTAATAAAGTTTTTACACTTCAGGAAATATTAAATGTAATAGAAAAAAAATATGCTTACATCCGTTTAAAAGATGAAAAGCACGATACTGCAAAAAAATATATGGTGCCCGGCCATGCAGGAACATTTGCTATCATCAGTACCATGAGCGAAAATTTTTGCGGCGATTGTAACCGCATGCGTTTAACCGCCGATGGTAAAATGAAGAATTGTTTATTTTCAAAACAAGAAACCGATCTGTTATCTGCCTTACGAAAAGGAGAAGCGGTATTACCATTGATACAGCAAAGCATCAGCAGCAAAGCAAAAGAATTAGGCGGACAGTTTACGCCGGATTTTGAGCATATACATGCGGAAGATATTAATAACAGGAGTATGATTACGATTGGGGGATAAAACCCCCAAACCCCCTTCCCGAAAAGTCGGGATGTACCAGAAGGGGCTTAACAACACTCTGAATAATTCAAAAATAATTTTTACCGTTACATTTAAATATAGCTTAAGTTTATAGGCATGATATCAGTTGACGAAGCAAAAAAAATAATTGAACAAAATATTGTTGTATTGCATTCAGTACAAATGCAATTGCAAAATGCAGCAGGAAAAATTTTGGCAGAAGATGTGTATTCAACTGTTGACATTCCTGCATTTCCACAATCCTCAATGGATGGTTATGCATTTTTCTTCAGTCAGTGGCAACAGCATAATAAATTAATTATTGAGGGAGAAATTGCTGCAGGCAGTGAGGCAGAAATTTTACTTGCAGAAGGAAAAGCCATCCGCATTTTTACAGGTGCACCAGTGCCACCCGGTGCTGATACTGTTGTAATGCAGGAAAAAGTTACTGTACAAAATTCAACATTAATTATAGAAGATGAAGTAATAAAACAAGGAACAAATGTGCGGCCAAAAGGTTCTGAAATGAAAGCGGGTGAACTGGCTTTAGAAAATGGAACTTTATTATCACCTGCAGCCATTGGATTTTTAGCAGGCATTGGTATTACTGCAATAAAAGTATTTCCAAATCCATTCATCAGTATTATTATTACCGGTAAAGAATTGCAGCAGGCGGGCCAGCCTTTGCAATATGGCCAGGTGTACGAATCAAATTCTTTTACACTTTCATCGGCATTACAACAACTGCAAATTGATGATGTAAAAATATGGAGGGCAGACGATGACCTGAAAATATTAACCGGCATTTTACAACAGGCATTGCAGCAAAGTGATGTAGTGTTGCTCACCGGTGGCATAAGCGCAGGCGATTATGATTTTGTACTGCAGGCTGCAGCAAATTGCGGCGTTACAAAGTTGTTTCATAAAATAAAACAGCGGCCGGGTAAACCATTATTCTTTGGTAAAAAAGAAAATAAAATAATTTTTGGTTTACCGGGCAATCCATCATCGGTACTAACCTGTTTTTATGAATATGTACTTAGTGCATTAGCAATATTAACACGGCAGCAATTAAATTTACAATCTCTTAATGCACCGTTAGAAAAATCATTCAGCAAAACAAATGCACTCACTCATTTTTTAAAAGGATTTTATAATGGCGAAACAGTAAGTATACTTGATGCACAGGAATCTTACCGCCTCAGTTCTTTTGCAAAAGCCAACTGTCTTGTAAAAATAAATGAAGAAGTAACGCAATGTGCAGCAGGAGAAATGGTAGAAGTGCATTCATTACCTGCTTAATTTTTTATGGAAAATATTTATCTGTTTTATGGGTTATTGTTCCTGGTTGCTTTTTTATATGCATCGGTTGGTCATGGAGGTGCCAGTGGTTACCTGGCATTGATGGCCATTTTTAGTTTTACCCCCGATGTAATGAAACCAACAGCGCTGCTATTAAACCTCTTTGTATCACTCACCTCCTTCATTCAGTTTTACCGGGGCAAACATTTTGACTGGAAAATATTTTTACCATTCGCAATTGCTTCTGTACCCATGGCTTTTGTTGGAGGATTAATTTCAATAGATACTTTCGTTTATAAAAAAATATTAGGTTTATTATTAATCATTCCCATCATTCGATTCTTATTTTTTAATACAGTTGCTGCAGATGATTTAAAAAAATCAAATACTGTTTTATCATTGGTAATTGGTGCAGGCATTGGTTTATTATCAGGCATGATTGGCATTGGTGGTGGCATTATTTTAACGCCGGTACTGTTATTATTAAAATGGACAGATATGAAAAAAGCGGCTGGCACCAGTGCCCTGTTCATCTTTGTAAATTCTATTGCAGGTTTGGCAGGCCAGCTTACCAAAGGCATACACTTTAGCACAGATATGTATGCCTTTGTTGCCATTGCTTTTGCTGGCGGTGTTTGTGGAGCTTACTTTGGTTCTTTAAAATTTAATCAAACCATTTTAAAATATATGCTGGCTGTAGTACTCATGCTGGCATCTTATAAATTATTATTTACTACTGCATAAACTGTAAATGAAATGTATTTTTGCGTTACCAATCAATTCGGCAATAAGTAATGAAAATTAACATCATCATATTTGGTCAGCTTAGTGAAGTGCTGGGAGAAAACCTGGTAATCGATAACATTGCGGATACAGAAAGTTTACAACAGGCCCTGCATAAAAAATTTCCGGAGCTGGCGAATTATAAATATGTAATAGCGGTAAATAAAAAACAGGTAACGGTAAATACTGTTTTAAAAGAAGATTATACAGTTGCATTATTACCACCATTTTCCGGCGGATAAAAAATGAATAAAAATATTTTATATGATCGTTATCAGCGCCAGATGATTTTAAAAAACTTTGGTGAAGCCGGGCAGCAAAAATTGTTGCAGGCAAAAGTATTAGTGATTGGTGCCGGTGGTTTGGGTTGCCCGGCCTTACAATATTTAGCAGCAGCCGGTATTGGCACCATTGGTATTGTTGATGATGATGTGGTAGCATTATCTAACCTGCACCGGCAAATTTTATTTACAGTAAATGATATTAGTTTATTCAAAGCAACATGCGCCGCTGCTGTTTTACAAAAAAGTAATCCTGAAATAAATATTATTGATTACGCAGAAAGATTAACCACACAAAACGCATTTTTAATAATTGACAAGTATGATATAATTATTGACGGTACAGATAATTTTGCAAGCCGGTACATGATTAATGATGCCTGTGTGTTATTAAATAAAACATTGGTGTACGGAGCTGTTTCGCAGTACGAAGGACAGGTGGCGGTATTTAACTGCCCTGACAAAAATGCTGTTAACTACCGTGATTTATTTCCTCAACCACCAAAAGAAAATGAAATAATGAATTGTGCAGAAGCTGGTGTGCTGGGAGTTTTGCCGGGTATAATTGGTACCATGCAGGCAAACGAAACTATAAAATTAATAACTGGTATTGGCAAGCCGCTAATCAACCGGTTACTTACGTACAATGCACTAAACAATCAAATATATGAATTGGAATTATCGGCAAATGCTGAAACACGTGCATTGATACCGAAAGATAAAACCGCCTTTGAACAAACCAATTACGATTGGTTATGCAGTGCAACAATTGATCCGCCGGAAATTGATGTTGTTTTTTTTAATAAGTTATTATCATCCGGTGATATAAATATTATTGATGTAAGAGAATTGGATGAGCTGCCGGTTATTAAAGAATTTGATCATCAAAAAATTCCCTTATCACAATTAGCAGAAAATTTTTCTTTATTAAACGCCTCCGCTGTAGTTGCTATTTGCCAATCGGGTAAAAGAAGTTTGCAGGCAGCAAAACAATTAACAGCAGTTTTCGGCACATCAAAAAAAATATACAGTTTGCATGGCGGTATTACAGTATGGAAACAGCAACTTGCAAAACAATTATTATAATGGAAAGAAAGCCAAAAAATATTTTTATTCTGGGGCCAATAGCTGCATCTTTTATTGGAGAGAGTATTGCAAAGCACAGTACTAATACTGCCATTGGTGGACACAGTATTTTTTTAGGGCAGGTAAGAGCCGATATTATTAACGAGATAAAAGTAGCAGCAATTGAATACACAGCATATGAGGAAATGGCTTTGGAGAAAATGCATGAAATAAGAGAGGCCATATTTGCAAAATATCCGCTTACCTGTATCCATGTGTATCACAGCCTGGGCAAAATAGTTGCAGGAGAAATTTGTTTATTTGTATTTACTTCTTCGGCACACCGCAAAGCGGCCATTGATGCCTGTAATGAAACGGTAGAAAGAATAAAAGCAGAATTACCGGTTTGGGGGAAAGAAATATTTTTAGATGAAAGTATTCAATGGAAAACCAATAAATAACATGGTAAACATCACACATAAATCAAACAGCTTACGTGAGGCGATTGCATCTGCAACAGTCACAGTTTCTAAACAGGAAACAATTGATGCTGTAAAAAATAAAACTGTACCCAAAGGCGATGTGTTTGAATTTTCGAGAGCGGCAGGTTTGCTGGCCATAAAAAAAACCAGTGATGTAATTCCCGATTGTCATCCACTACCTGTAGAATTTGCTGCAATCAAACATACTGTTAAGGGCTTAAGCATTATCATCACTGTGGAAGTGCATACCATTTATAAAACCGGTGTAGAAGTAGAAGCCATGCATGGTGCCGCTATAACAGCATTAACCATGTATGATATGCTGAAGCCATTGGATAAAGGCGTGGAGATATCAAACATTAAATTAGAAAATAAAAAAGGAGGCAAAACAGATTTTACCCAGCAGACGGCAAATTTAAAAGCAGTAGTGATTGTTTGCTCCGACAGTGTTTCGAAAAAAGAAAAAGAAGATACCGCAGGAATAAAAGTAGCAGAAAAATTAACTGCACATAAAATTAACGTGATGGCACAGGAAACCATTGCAGATGATTTTGATTTAATCCAGCAAAAAGCAAAACAATATACCGTAAGTGAATGTAACCTGCTGGTATTTGTGGGTGGCACTGGTGTTTCGCCAAGAGATATTACACCTGATGCCATAAAGCCCATGCTTACCCGTGAGATAGATGGCATAATGGAGACAGCCAGAAACTATGGTCAGCAGCGCATGCCTTACGCCATGTTATCAAGAGGTGTTTGCGGATTTATTGATAAAACATTGGTACTTACTTTACCTGGCTCAACCAAAGGTGCTGCCGAAACTATTGATGCCCTCTTTCCTTATATTTTACATGTATTTAAAATTGCGGAAGGAATGCGGCATGATTAGGGGTGGATTTTTTTGCAGAATAAGAGAACTGTAATTTTAAATTAGCCAAGTAAAGGAATTGAAATACAATAGCCTCGAAAAAATTCCAGGTTTTATCTTCCACCACTTGTTGTAAAAAATAGAAATTTTTGGGACGATTCTTCCAATGAAAAAACGGATTTAGAAATAAGTTTTAACAGCAAATTCAAATTGATTTATGAAGATCTTTTTAAAAGGGTTAATATTATTTTGCTCATAGAAAATCAACATTGCTTTTTTATACTCTACTGAATCAATTGTTCTAAAAGAAACAGGACAATAATGATTGCTCATTAAAATTGCATTACCGATTATTCTAGCCGTTCTTTTGTTTCCATCTGCAAATGGCTGAATATAGGAAATCAAAACAAGCGTTAATAAAGCTTTTTCAAATACATTATTGTTATTATTAACAATGCTGCACATATCTTTTAATGCTTCCTTGATTTGAAATTCATTATCAAGAGGCTTGTAGTTTGTACCTGAAATACCTACTCTTCTATTTCTTACATTTTTGGAAATGCCCAATTCTTTAACCAAGATGCTATGTATATCCTCAATACTTGAAACATACAACGTTTTAATGTAGTCTGGATTGGCAACAATAAAATCAATAGCGTCTTTATGGTTGAGTAGCATTGTTGCTTCATCTTTTGTTTTTCCGGCAGCGGTTTCTTTGTCTTTTAATAAACGTTCCGTTTCCAATAATGAATAAGTGTTGCCTTCTATTTGAGATGATTTCCAACTTAAATCAATAGCTAAGCGCTCCAATTCATTCTTGTATTCTGATGGAGTAAGTTTTGAGGAATTGCTGGTATAAACGTTTTGTAACTGGTTTAATTGAGACAATTCTTCTTTTGTAAATAAAGATATCTTACTTAAAATTTCTTTAAGTAATAGATGATTGAAATTATTTTGAATTACTCTTTCGTCAATTTCTTTTTCAAAATACTGGTTTACATCAATAGGTCTTACTATAGCATATTGCGTACTAATTTCATACTTTGTACTTTTTAGTTTACCGGTTGATGATACAAGCTGTTCTGCAATTAATTTTTGTAGAGCTCTTTTTAAGGTTGCAATGCTAATATCAATTCCCAAACCATTAAGTATTTGCTGAGAAGAGGATTTTGGATTGGCTTTAATAAAGTTGATAATTCGTTGGGGGTAATCTGGTTGCTTTTTTGCCATTTTCTAAATTATAGCTCACAAAAATACTAATAATAGCTCATAATTGGTATTTTTTGAGCTGTAAAATAGCCTACTAATGAGCTATAAAACCAATCTGTTTCTATATAGAGCTTCAATAGATTGATTATCCGCATATCTGATAATTATTATTAACCAGATATTGACAGTTACTTTCTTTTGCTTGAAATTTATAACATCATTTACTATTTTTATAAAAGTTCTTTGCATCTGATACTTTTTTGACTCAGCATTTAAAGTGTATTGAGTTACACATTCCACTATTCCCTCGCCATGTGGCAGCTCGGAAATTAAAAAATAACCAGGGTGGATTTAAAATTTGTAAATATAATAGTATGAGTTGTGACACTATTCGTGTGTGTGGGACGATTTTGTCACAGTACCTAAATCATTAAACATGAAAAAGGTTAAGCGCCAAAAAATGCGCAAAAGTATCGGAACTACACAATTAAATTTTAATTGCAAGTTCAACAACGAACAGGTATTTGATGAAGTAACTATCCGGGTAACGTATCGTTCAAATACGAGAACGCATTTACCTAAGCGAAGATGGGCAAAACTATTAAAGCCTTCTTTGTTATTTAAGCACATTGCGGAAGTTATCAAAACCATGTTCTAAACCCTGGTTTTTTATGATTAAAAGTTTACCTAATTTATATTCTTTCTTAGGATTACCCGAAAAAGAGCTCGATACGATTACTTCAAATCTTCAACGCTATTATTCACCTAAAATTAAACCCTAAATAAAGTATGGAGAATTTCAAAGGTATCATTCAGGAAAAATAAAATATAGAAAATTAATAGTACCTGATCATAATTTAAAATGCCGGCAACAACGCATAAGCCAGCTTCTTAATAAAATTGTACTGCCTGATTATATGTTTGGTTCTATCAAAGGGAAAAACAATATTCAAAATGCACAGCAACATTTAACTCATAAATATTTTCTTACAGTTGATCTAAAAAAATATTTTACTAATATTAATCATCATCAGGTGAACAAGGTTTTTAATAAAAACGGTTTTTCGCCATCCGTTTCAAGAATATTAACTCAATTAACTACTTACCAAGGTTCGCTTCCTCAAGGTGTTCCCAGTTCTCCCATAATTGCAAATCTTATTTTTCTCGATACTGGGAATAAATTATATACGCTGGCAAAAGATAATGGCTTGACTTTTACAACATTCCTGGATGACTTGACTTTTTCTTCTAATCAACATTTTAAAAATCTCATCCCACAGATAATTAATATAATTAAGCAGGATAATTTTTATATCGCACATGAAAAAATCCATTACCGAAAGGATTATTGTGAAGTAACAGGAATATTTGTGAAGGGGAGTATTTTAGAGCTGCCATTTTTAATGCAGAAAAAAACTGCATCTAATTATAACCTTAGGGTTTATAAAAATCAGGTTATGAGTTATAATTTAATTAGCTCCTCAATATCCGGATTAAAGTAAAAAAAACTGCCTTACAACAATTGTAAAGCAGTGAGGTTCTATTGCTCCCCCTGCCCGACTTGAACGGGCGACCCTCTGATTAATCCCGTAAAAACGGGACTCTAACCAACTGAGCTAAGGAGCCTATAAGTTGCATTCCGTCTATTATTTTTTCTATCAGTACCCTGCTTTTTTGTTTTTTGATAAACTTTTCAATCGTAATTGCCAGAGATTCTTCATATCCGCATTCAAAAACTGCTTTAAGTATCCATGGCCTGTGCTTACTAGTAAAAGTATTTTTCTCTGAGCCGTTATGCTCAGATAGTCTCTTTAAATAATTATTTGTATAACCAACATAATAAATGTTTGAAGATGGCGAATAAAGAAAATAAATGTAGAACATTTTATAAAAATACAAAAGCCCCGAATTACTTCGAGGCTTTTTGCTCCCCCTGCCCGACTTGAACGGGCGACCCTCTGATTAACAGTCAGATGCTCTAACCAACTGAGCTAAGGAGGAGTATCACCAAAAACTCTATTTCTATCCAACTCTCATTTGATTAATCCCGTAGTTACGGGACTCTAACCAACTGAGCTAAGGAGGAATTTATACTTCCCTTTTAAGGGAGGGCAAAAGTAAGGCTTTTTAGCTTTTGGAAAAAAAATAAAGGCAACTATTTAAGTAAGCCAAAAAGGTTATTTTTTTCCAGGCCCACAAATATGCCTTCCTGTCGCATTTCTACAGGAAAAGTTTTTAAAAAATAGCCTTCGCCACTGGTATTGCGGCCATTACTAAGGCTGTATTTGTAGCGATGTAAAGGGCAAACAATATTCCCGGTGGCATCTATATGTCCGCCAGCCATAATACCCCCGGCGTGCGGACATTTTTGGGTGCAGGCAAATAATTCATTTTGGTGCAGGGCAATACAAATGGTTTTATTACCGGCAGCTATTTCTGCTAATCCATTTGCAGAAAAATTAATTTCTTCAATGCTTGCTGCAATTTTATGCCAGGTGTATTTTTTGTTTGCGTCCATTTAATTTGCCGGTGGTTTTAAAAAGGCTTTATGCCTTCGGCATAAGTTTTCTGCCACGGATTACACGAATTTACACGGATGAAATGCAGTGTGTTTTAATCTGTAGAAATTTGTGTAATCCGTGGCTACTTCTCAATAAAAAAATTCAGCTTTGTAAGGATAACGGATGCGGTAAGTATCTCTTACTGCATTTAAAATAGTTTGCCGCAACAAATCGATATTTGTTTTTTCGATGGCCGATACAAAAACACAATTGCCTTTTGTTTCAGTTTGCCAGCGTTGTTTTAAATCTTTCAGTATTTCTTTTTTTACATCGGCTTCCAGCCATTGGTCAAAGGCTTCTGCTTCGTACTTATCCATTTTATTAAAAATAGTGATGGTGGGTTTTTCTTCTATTTTTAATTCCGCTAAGGTTTTATTTACCACTGTTATTTGTTCTTCGTATTGCGGATGAGAAATATCTACCACATGCAATAACACATCCGCTTCTCTCACTTCATCTAATGTACTTTTAAAACTTTCCACTAAATGATGCGGCAGCTTTCGTATAAAACCAACGGTGTCGCTTAATAAAAAAGGTGTTTGTTCAAACACCACTTTACGGGTAGTAGTATCTAATGTTGCAAATAATTTATTTTCGGCAAACACTTCGCTCTTGCTTAATAAATTCATTAAGGTAGATTTGCCCACATTGGTGTAACCCACCAGTGCTACACGTATAAATTCCCCTCTGTCTTTTCGTTGTGTAAAAGATTGCTTATCAATTTCGGCCAGCCGTTTACGTAACAAACCTATTTTATCTTTTACAATACGCCTGTCTGTTTCAATTTCAGTTTCACCGGGGCCTCTTGTACCAACACCGCCGCCCTGGCGTTCCAAATGTTTCCACATACCTTTAAGGCGGGGTAAAATATATTGGTATTGCGCCAGCTCCACCTGTGTTTTTGCCTGTGCCGTTTTTGCACGGCTGGCAAATATGTCTAAAATTAAATCGCTGCGGTCGATGGTTTTTACGTTCAGTTCTTTTTCTATATTCTGAATTTGTGAACCGGTTAGTTCATCATCAAAAATTACAATATGGATATTACCTTTTAATAAAATAAATTGTTTTATCTCTTCTAATTTTCCTTTACCAACAAATGTTTTACTATCGGGATGAGGAAGTTTTTGTGTAAACCGTTTTATTGTTTGTGCGCCAGCAGTTTCGGCCAGAAAAGTAAGTTCATCCAGATACTCGTTAACCTGTATTTCTGTTTGTTCTTTATAAATAAGACCAACCAAAATGCAGTTTTCTTCTTTTGTAAAAAGTTGTTTTTTTTCTATCAATGTTTTTTATTTTAACTGCAAATTTTATAAATAATGTTAGCTGCCTGCGGCAGATGTTTTTTGCCACTGAGGCACGGAAGCACAGAAAGTAAATTCTGCTATTACAAGCAAAAATATAATGTGTATTTATAGTATTTTTCTGTGCTTCTGAGCCTCTGTGGCAATCCTGTACAAAAGTAAAGCGTTCCGGCAGTACCGGAACGCTTTTTATTTTATCAATACAGTAAATTAATTTTTTAAAGCCGTGTTAGATGCTGCTGTCCATTTTTTCATTTCGGGGCAACTTTTAAATTCATCATCCACCATTATAAAATATGTAGGTATTTTTTTAATAAACCAGGCGTCTAATGCGTCATTCTTTTTTTCTTCAAGCGCCCTTTGCGAAATACGGTTATAATCGTCTTTCAAATTTTCACGGTGTGGTTCTGTTTTAGTTTTTAAATACACAATACGTACTCCTCTCTTACCTGTTTGGTCTGCATATTCTACAGGTTGAGAGTATTGACCAATTTTTAAATCTTTCAGCATCACCACCATATCTTTATCCAGCTGATCAATAGTTAAAAAACTTCCATCCCTGCCCTGCAGCATACCTGCGGTAAATTTACTTTCTTCATCGTTGCTGTATTTATTAACTGCTTCGCCAAACTGAATATTTCCTGTAATTAATTTTGCTCTTACAGAATCTAATCTTTCCATGGCTTCTTTAATTTCTATTTTTGTAACCTGTGGTATTTTAAGTATATGCCTTACTGTGGCATCGTCGCCGGAGCGGCTTACCAGTTGCAGTATGTGATATCCAAAACGTGTTTTAAAAGGAGTTGATATCTGGCCTTCTTTTAAAGTAAATGCCTTGTTTAACCAGGTTTGATCGTAAGATTTTTGGCTCCGGTTAACTTCGTACTGGCCGCATTTATCTTTACTCCCCGGATCGTCGGTATTATTATTTGCAACTGTACAAAAATCTTTTTTACCTGTTTCTATTTGTTCTTTAAATTCTTTTAATTGCTGTACGGCATATTCCTCTGCATCACGGCTGGCTTTAGGAAAAATAACAATTTGGCCAATTTCTACTTCACTTTCGTATAAAAACAAACTGTCGGAGGGTATTTTATTAAAATATTCCTGCACTTCTTTTGGTGTAATACGAATATCTCCCACCACTTTATTACGCATGGCCTGCGATAATTTTTGATCCCTTATCCCTTCTTTAAAATCTTCTTTTAACTGGTACACCGATTTACCGGCTATTTTTTCCAGCTCGTCTTTTGAACCAAACTGGCTTATATAATTACGGATACGGTTATCGATATCCACTTCTATTTCTTCCTCAGTTACTGGCAGCGAATCTTTTTCGGCCTGCAGCACTAAAGCTTTAATACCCATAGCCTGCTCCAGTGTTAAACACTTTGCATTTTCTGGTATTTCAATTCCCTGGCGCTGCATATCGGAAAGGCTGTTGTCGATATCGCTTTTTAAAACAATTTTATCGCCAACTACTGCAATAATTTTATCGGCCACCACTCTTTTGGTTTGTGATGGTACCGGCGGTTGCGCTGTAACTGCAAATGCAAAAAAGAATATTGCAATAAAAAATAGGAAATGTTTTTTCATTTAAAATTATTTTTAGTAACCGCACCTGCTGAATAATGATATACAGTACAAGAGTGCGACGCCAATGAAGCTAAATAGTATTGATAAAGCCGGGTTCAAAAAAATATTTAAGTAAAAATAAAACGAAGTTTTACTTTTTGCTTTTATTAAAACCCAATTAACAAAATATTACAGGGTTCTCTTTACTTCCACTTCTTCAAATGCCTCTACTATATCGCCTGTTTTAATATCATTGTAATTTTTTATAGTTAATCCGCACTCCATACTGCTGGTTACTTCTTTTGCATCGTCTCTAAAGCGTTTTAAACTTTGCAGCTCTCCGGTAAATATTACAATACCATCACGTACCAAACGTATACGGTTGTTACGGGCAATTTTTCCATCCAGAACAAAACATCCTGCCACGGTAGCTTTATCAAACTTATAGGTTTCTCTTATTTCTACATTACCCAGTATTTTTTCTTCTACACCAGGCTCAAGCATACCTTCCATGGCACTCTTAATTTCTTCAATGGCGTTATAAATAATGGAGTACAGTTTAATTTGAATGGCTTCGTTTTCGGCAAGTCTTGCGGCCTGTATTGAAGGACGAACATTAAAACCAATAATGATTGCATCGGACGCATTGGCTAAGGTTACATCACTTTCGCTGATGGCACCTACCGCTTTATGTATTACACGAATTACAATTTCTTCGGTACTTAATTTTTGTAAACTATCGCTTAATGCTTCTACCGATCCATCCACATCACCTTTAATAATTACGTTCAATTCTTTAAAGTTGCCTAATGCCAAACGTCGTCCAATTTCATCGAGTGTAATATGTTTTTTAGCTCTCATGCCCTGCTCACGTAAAATTTGTCCACGTTTGTAGGCAGTTTCCCTTGCTTCTGCTTCGTTGGCAAAAACTTTAAAAGTCTCACCAGCCTGTGGTGCCCCATTTAATCCTAAAATTAATACGGGTGTTGATGGTGGTGCAGTTTCGCTGCGTTGGTTACGTTCGTTGTACATGGCTTTTACTTTACCAAAGTTTTGGCCCGATACAATCATATCGCCTTGTTTTAGTGTACCATTTTGTACAAGAATTGTTGCCACATAACCACGGCCTTTATCTAATGAGGCTTCTATAACTGTTCCGTTAGCAACTTTCACCGGATTTGCTTTTAGTTCTAAAATATCTGTTTCCAGCAATATTTTTTCAAGTAACAAATCAATATTCAGACCTTGTCTTGCACTTATTTCCTGGCTTTGAAATTTACCACCCCAGCTTTCTACCAATATATTCATTACCGAAAGCTGTTCTTTAATTTTTTCGGGGTTGGCACCGTCTTTATCAATTTTATTTATGGCAAATATCATAGGCACGTTTGCGGCCTGTGCATGTGAGATAGCTTCTTTAGTTTGTGGCATTACTGCATCATCAGCAGCTACTACAATTACGGCAATATCTGTAACTTTTGCACCACGTGCCCTCATGGCGGTAAATGCCTCGTGACCCGGTGTATCCAGGAAAGTGATATGGCGGCCATTGGCCAGCGTTACTTCATAAGCTCCAATATGCTGTGTAATACCTCCAGCCTCGCCGGCAATTACATTGGTATTTCTTATATAATCCAGCAACGAAGTTTTACCATGATCTACGTGGCCCATGATGGTTACAATAGGTGCCCGTGGTTTTAAATCTTCTTCGTTATCTTCTTCATCATCTGCTTCCAGTTCGGCAGCATCATCCACACCAATAAATTCTACATCGTATCCAAATTCACTTGCTACCAGTTCTATAACGTCGGCTTCTAAACGCTGATTGATAGATACCATTATACCCAAACTCATACACTTGCTGATAACATCGGCAAAACTTACATCCATTAAATTGGCAAGTTCACTTACCGAAATAAATTCTGTTACCTGTAATTTGTTAGTTTCATCAGGTGATCCGGTTTGTTCTGCCTGTTCGTCTCTTTTTGCTTTACGGTATTTTGCTTTTAAACTTTTTCCCCTGCCGCCTGCGCCTGCAAGTTTGGCCTGTGTTTCTCTTAATTTATCCTGAATTTCTTTTGCATCAATTACTTTATCTTCTCTGCGGCCGCCTTGTGCTGCGCCGGTATTTCCGCCACGGTTAAATCTTCCGCCGCCGGTATTATTATTTGTACCGCTGCCCTGTTGTGGTGGTCTTCTGTTTTGCGTATTTTGCCCGGTACCGCCGCCTTGTTGCTGGCCCGGTCCGCCTTGTGGACGTTGTTGCTGGCCGCCGCCCTGTTGCGGACGCTGTTGTTGATTACCTCCACCGCCTTGTTGTGGCTGGCCGCCTTTTTTCTCCATAGGAATGCGCTTACGTTTGCGCTTATCCTCACTTTCTCTTTTTGGCCTGGTATCATTATCAACCGGCAAATCAATCTTTCCTAAAATTTTAGGGCCGGTTAATTTATCTGCCTGTATATTTTCAATTACTGGTGGAAGATTTTCCTGTGGCTCTTCTGCAACTGGTGGTTGTACTGGTGCAACTGGTACTTCTTTTTTAGCTTCCGGCTTTACTTCTTCTGTTGCAGGCTTCTTTACTTTTTTAGTTTCTTTAGATTTTTCTTCTTCAACTTGTGGAGCTTCAGTTTCAACTTCTTTTTTCTTTGTTGATTTTTTAGGCCTTGTAGAAGAGTCTATTGCATCCAGGTCTATTTTATCGAGTACTTTAGGCGATTCTATTTCGGGTGCATCAATTTTTGTTACTTCTGGTTTTGCAGTTTCTGCTTTTACCGGTTCTGTCTTTTTTTCTACCGGCTTTTCAACTTCTGCAGGTTTTACAAGTTCAACAGGTTTTTCTTCTTTAGGTTTTGCCGCTTCTTTTTTCTTTATTGACAGATCTTCCTCGTCTTTTTTCTTTTTAAGTTCTGCCGAGCCTTTGGATAATTCTACCTGTTCTGCTTTTTGCTTTGCTGCCTTATCCTGCTGAAACTCCGACTGCAACACACGGTACATCGATTCCGTTAGTTTTGAAGTAGGTTTCAACTCATCATTACTAAACCCTTTGGACACAAGAAAATCTACCAGGGTAGAAGTACCTATGTTAAATTCTTTGGCCGCAGCCATCAACCTTGGTGTATTTACTTCTGACATTCGTTTGTTTTAATCTGCTTTTTTCTTTTAATTAATCATAGGACATAGTTTTTATTTGTCATTAAGACATTGGCTGCTGAGTTTGCACTCCACTATTTTTATTGCCAACGCATTGTAACGTGCCCTGCCTGTTATTCTTTACTAAATTCTTCCTTCAATATTCTTCTTACATCTTCAATAGTCTCTTTTTCTAAATCGGTTCTTCTTTCTAATTCTTCGGCGCTAAGGTCTAATACTGAACGTCCGGTATCGCAACCAACTTTTTTCAAAGCTTCAATTACCCATGGTTCAATTTCATCTGTAAATTCATCCAAATCAATATCAAACTCTTCTACTTCGCCTTCGTTATCACGGAACACATCAATTTCAAAACCTGTTAATTCGCAGGCCAATTTTATATTTACACCTCTTCTGCCTATTGCTAACGAAACCTGGTCTGGTTTTAAATACACATTGGCATGTTTAGTTTCCATATCAATATCCATGCTGGTAATTTTAGCAGGAGTTAAAGAACGCTGAATTAATAACTGCGTATTAGCCGTCCAGTTAATTACATCAATATTTTCATTCTTTAATTCTCTTACAATACCATGGATACGGCTTCCTTTCATACCCACACATGCACCTACCGGATCAATCCTGTCATCATAACTTTCAACCGCCACTTTTGCTCTTTCCCCGGGATCTCTTACTATTTTTTTAACAACAATCAGGCCGTCAAAAATTTCCGGCACTTCAATCTCCAGTAATTTTTCTAAAAAGGAAGGGCTTGTTCTTGATATAATAATTACCGCCTGGTTATTTTTTAATTCTACTTTTCTTACAACACCTCTTACAGTTTCGCCTTTTTTAAAATAATCGGTTGGTATTTGCTCAGATTTTGGTAATAACATTTCGTTACCTTCTTCATCCAGCAGCAACACTTCTTTTTTCCAAACCTGGTACACTTCACCACTTACAATATCACCTACACGGTCTTCGTATTTTTTAATAAGAATGTTCTTTTTTAAATCGTTGATACGTGCTGCTAAGGTTTGCTTGCCTGCTAAAATTGCACGGCGTCCAAATTCTTTTTGTATATCTACCTCTTCATACAACTCTTCTCCCACCTGGTAATCGGGCTCTATTTTAATGGCATCTTTATACTCAATTTCGGTAAGGGTGTTATAAAGATCATCATCGTCAACAATGGTACGGCGACGGAAAATTTCCAAATCACCTTTTTGATCGTTTACAATAACATCGAAACATTCATCGCTGCCATACTTTTTTCTGATGAGTGTTTTAAACACATCTTCCATCACTTTCATCAACGTAGGACGATCAATATTTTCTGCTTCTTTAAACTCCTGGAATGAGTCGATTAAGTTAATACTTGCCATAATCCTCGCCAGCTCAATATCCCAGCCGGTATGGGGGTTTTGTTATGTAATTAAAATTTTATCAGCACTTTAGTTTGTTTTATATCAGCAAAGCTGATAATTGTATTTAGTGTTATTGCTTTTTTCCCTTTGCCTTCTGTTTGTTCTATAGTTATTGAATCGTCGGTTACTTCTTTTAACAGCCCTTCTTTTTTTTCTTCGCTATTAGTAGTTACTTCTACACTTCTTCCAATATTTTTTTTATACTGCCGTAATAATTTCAGCGGCTCATCAATACCGGGGCTTGATACTTCCAGAGAAAAATCCCCTTCGGGATACATGCCCATTTCTTCCATTATTTTATACAATGCCCGGTTTATTTTTATACATTTTTCAATACCCAGGCCACCATCAGCATCTAAATAAATTTTATAATTATTGATGGGTTTTACTTTAACTGATACCAGAAAAATATCATCCACCAGTAATGGTGCAATCAGTTTTTCAATGGTTTGTATTTGTGTTTGCTCAATCATAGTAAAAGAAGAAGGGAACGATTCCCGTTCCCTTCATTTGCTTCATTGTCCGCTGCAAATATATGCAAATGCCGTATAACTGCCAAAATGATAGTATTAAATTATCATTTTTAACCGGGTATAAAATTTAACAGGCAAGCATTGCGGGGTTTTATAACTTTGTGCTATGTTAAAAGTATTATTTGAGCTGTTTCTGTTATACATGCTCTACAAACTTATATTTGACTTTATTATTCCTATTTACAACACCACCAAACAGGTGAAGCAAAAGGTGAATGAAATGCAGCGCAATGTTAATGAGCAGATGAACCGCCAGGAACGCAACGAATTTAATGCCACTACAAAAGAACCTGCTTCTAAACCCAAGGGCGATGATTATATTGAATTTGAGGAAGTAAAATAGTGAATGGTCAATTGTGAATAGTGAATTTAAAGAGTTTATAATTTTAGTTGCTGTACCCTTTCGTGTGGCAGCAACAAGTGGGTTTGTATGCCAAGGGCTTTTGCGCCTTCGATATTAATTTCCAGATCATCTATAAATAAAGTTTCTCCTGCAATAATATTTGCATCGTTTAACACAAAGGCATAGGCCGCTGCATCGGGTTTTCTGTATCCTATAATATTAGAATAATACGCTTTGTTGAAATATGCATCCAGACTGGGTTTGCCTGTATCTCTCGTAAATATTTCTTCGAATTTTGCAAGGTGAATGCTATTGGTATTACTAAACAGGTAGAGCTTGTATTGCAAAGATATTTTTTCTAAAAAAGAAAGGCTTTCTGTTCTAAAATTCAACAACAATGCATTCCAGGCATTTTTTATTTGTGTATTGGTAATGGGGGTTTTGCTTTTAGCTTTTATCGCTTGATAAAATGCTTCCTCCTCCATTTTACCAGTTTCTATTTGTTGAAATAATGTGCCCATTGCCTGAGGGGCAAAATCGGTTTTAAAATTTTTAAAACCTAAGTCTTCAAATGCTGTAATTGTTTTGCTGTAATCTATATCCAGTAATACATTACCTAAATCGAAGATGATATTTTTAATATTGTTCATTGGCGTAAAAATAAAAACGCCCCGAAATTTTCGAGGCGTTTTGTGGGCCCACCTGGGCTCGAACCAGGGACCCCCTGATTATGAGTCAGGTGCTCTAACCAGCTGAGCTATAGGCCCTCAAAATTTCTTTTGAGGCTGCAAATATAATCAAAGCTGTTTAATTAAAAACTATCTTATCCTAATTCGTTTTAAAACTTAGGTTCCTTACCGTGTTTTAACCCCTTAACATTTGCGTTATTATGCCCTTACACAGCAGTATTGTTTTTTCCAATTTTACAGTATCCATTTCCTTGTAAAACACAGTCTCCATATTTTTTTGATTATACCGCATTATTCACTAAAAAATTTACAAGTATGAAACGGAAAAAACTACTCTGCTTTTTTGTTTTGGGTTTACAAAATTTGCTGCTTTTAGCACAACCAACAGCTGGTCTTGTTGGCCATTTAAAATTAGATGGAAATTTAACTAATTCAGGTTCAGCCAGCATTACAGCCACATCTACCAACACATCTTTTACTACCAATGCTGTTGGTGCGGCTAACAAAGCATTGCTTTTTGCAGGCACCACAGCCTCTGCGGTAAATATTACTGATAACGGCAACCTTGATTTTGCCGGCGATTTTTCGATTTCCTTTGGCATTTATATGGCTACCTCGGCTTTAAACCAGGGTTTTTATGATAATGGTTTAAATTATGGCGGCTGCGGTGTTTGGTATTTTAATTCAGACAATACACTGCGTTTTAATTTTAAAAACGGTTCTATTGGTGCAATAGCAGCTTTGCCTGCAAACCAGTGGAAAGCAGTATGTGCTGTAAGAAGTGGCAGTACTATGATACTTTATGTTAATGGTGTTCAGGTAATTTCGGGAGCAGTAGGTGCTTCGGCTATTACTTACCCTAATGCACCTGTTCTTGGCCAAATGTATGCTGTCTCAGTTGGCGGTAACTATAACCCAATTTCAAACGGCTCTAAAATTGATGAGCTGCGTGTGTACAACAGGGCATTGTCGGCAACTGAAGTTGCACAATTGGTTAGCGCCACTTTACCTCTTAAAATGGGTGAGTTTACTGCTGCTAAAAATACAGGTGGTATTATATTAAACTGGGAAACCTTAAGTGAACAAAATACCGCCTTTTTTGAGGTGGAAAGAAGTACTAATGGTACAGATTTTACCGCTATTGGCAGGGTAAATGCAAAAGGCAATTCATCAAGCAAACAAAATTACAGTTATACTGATATAAACCCAAGCGCTGGAATAAACTATTACAGGCTGAAACTTGCTGACATTGATAATGCTTACACCTACAGCCGTACTGTAGTTATTAAGGGTAACCAGGTTATTACTATTGAGCTTTTTCCCAACCCTGTTGATAATGTGCTGCAGGTGCAATTACCTTCAGCAAAATCAGAAACAGCAACAATTTTTATTACCGATGCCTCCGGAAAAAAAATTTACAGCAGGCAGTTGCAGTTAAGCCAGGGAAATAATGCAACCAGCATTCCCGTGCTTCATTTGCCTAAAGGAATTTACCAGTTTACACTTAATAATAATGAGGGTACTCAATCAAAAAAGTTTATAAAACAATAGATATAAAACTGATGGCCTCCTTTGTTTATAATAGCCGGTGCATTTATACCGGCTATTTTTTATTTGTCTCCCTCTTAAAGCTATAGTAAATATTTAACGCTTCATTAAATTATTTGACGTTATTTTGCAGCTTCAAAATTAATTATGAAGAAAATAATACTTGTTTTTATTGCTGCTGTATCCGTAGTTACCCTGTTTGCCCAAGATAAAAAAGCTATAAGTAAGGCTGATTTAGCTAACCGTGCCGGAGATCATATTATGTTACAACTTAGCAGCGATCACTGGAGTGGTGTACCTGACAGTATTAAAGATCATCAAAAATCACTTTCAAGAGGTGGAAATATTTATGTGATGATGAATAAGCCATTTAAAAATAATCCACGTTTTAGCGCTGCTTTTGGTGTAGGTGTTGGAACAAGCAGTATGTATTTTAAAAATTACAGTATTGATATTAAATCTACCAAAGCAAGCCTTCCTTTTAATACTTTGGATACTTTAGATCATTTTAAAAAATATAAACTCACCACCGCTTTTTTAGAAATACCTGTGGAGCTGAGGTTTACTGATAACCCTGCCAAAAGTAACAAAAGTATTAAGGCTGCAATTGGCGTTAAAGTAGGTACATTATTAAATGCACATACTAAAGGCAAAACTTTATTAAACAGAAGTGGCGGCACTATTAATTCTTATACCGAAAAAGAAAGCAGTAAACGTTTTTTTAACAGCACCCGTATATCTGTTACCGGCCGTGTGGGATTGGGTAATTTTTCTTTATTTGGCAGCTACCAGATAAATAATTTATTAAAGGATGGTGTAGGTCCGCAGATAAAACCTTTTCAGGTGGGTATTAGTTTGAGCGGTTTGTAAAAGTCCTAATTTTCTAATTCACTTATTCTAGTTACCAATCAATTTAGATTTTTTTGCTGCAGTAATCCTGTTTTGCTAAACGGATTTGTATTTCTTTATTATCCTTCTAAATTACCTGCAGCATTTATATCTTTGCGCCCCATGGCTCAAAAAAAATTACAACGTTTTGCAGATATAAAAACCTTTGCCAATGTGCTGGAATATCCAGAACACATGCCCGGCAAATGGCAAGTTTTTTTTAAAAATGAAAATAAAATTATTTTAGAATTAGCCTGCGGCCGTGGCGAATATACTGTTGGCCTTGCAAAATTATTTACCCAACAAAATTTTATTGGTGTTGATGTTAAAGGTAACCGCATGTATATTGGCGCCAAAAAATGTTTAACCGAAAAAATAAACAACGCTGCTTTTTTAAGAACGCAAATTGAAAAACTCGCCACTTATTTTACTGCCGGCGAAGTTGATGAAATATGGATCACTTTTCCTGATCCTCAGTTACGGATATCCAAAGCAAAAAAAAGATTAACACATCCCCGTTTTTTAAGATTGTACCAGCAAATTTTAAAAGCATCAGGAGTTATTCATTTAAAAACCGATTCGCCTGACCTTTATCTTTTTACAAAAAAGGTAATTGAACTTTACGATTTAACTATTGTTGAAGAGTGCAGTGATGTGTACCAACAAACGCAAGTAAAAGAAGAATTGAAAATAAAAACACACTACGAAAGTTTAGATATTGCCCAAAGTAATAAAATACATTATCTTAAATTTACTTTGCCGGCGGTAATAAAAAATATTGATGACCAATTACAGGAGCAATTAAAAAATGAACAACCTGACTGAAGGAGAAGATTTTTACTATAATGAACAGGGCTATATTGTTCTTACAGAAAAATACCATTTGCAAAAAGGGTTTTGCTGTGGTAATGGCTGCAGGCACTGCCCTTATGAATATATAAATGTTCCTGAACCAAAACGCAGCGAATTAATACAAGCCTCCCCAAACCCCTCCAAAGGAGGGGCTTACATACCCGGATAATTTATGTATCTTTTCAATAATGAAGGAGAAAAATTCTAAAAAGAATCTTACTGCAAGTTCCTCCCCTTCGGGATTCTCTGAAAAGAGAACGAACGTAGTTCAAGGAGGGGCTTCTTTTTTTCAGGATGTTTATGATGTAGTAAGACAAATTCCAAAAGGAAGAGTAACTTCTTACGGTGCTGTTGCGGCATACCTTGGTACAAAACTTTCGGCACGTATGGTGGGCTGGGCAATGAATGCAGCACATACTGCCAAACCAAAAGTGCCGGCACAGCGTGTGGTTAACCGAAATGGAATATTGAGTGGCAAGCATCATTTTGGCACCCCCACTTTAATGGAAGAATTATTAAAGAAAGATGGTGTTGCAGTAAAAAACGACACTGTGGTAGATTTTAAAAAAATATTTTGGGATCCAATAACTGAATTAAGTTTATGAGCAATACAATTGTACAAGGCAAAGTTTCTTTTGTTAATCACGAAAAACAATACGTGATGATTGAATACGAAGTAAATGGAAAAAAGAAAACCATTAATGGTATTGTGGATGATAAAACACAACTGCAATTAAAAAAAGAAGGGGTAATAAAAAAGACGCATGTGTTTCATATTGGTGATTTAGTAAATTTTACTGTGCAACTTTCTGGCAGAGGCGATAAAATGATAGCCACTAATATTCAGTATTTATACAACACGGCATTGGATGTACTTTTAAATAAGGCCAAAACCGAAAACAGTTTTATTGGTTATTTAAAAATGGCGGATGATAAAATTTTTGTAAAAGAGATAGACAGTTATCTTTTTTTTCCTGTTGCTCATTCGCCATGGCGCATACAACCAACGGAGCAGGAATTGAATGAAGCCGTAACTTTTTCATTAGAAAATATGGAAAAGAAAGACAAGGTAACTGCTAAACTTTTTAATAATAATTATATCCCGGAGTTTTATGCTGCTGTAAAATTACATAAAGCTAAAACAGCGGTTGAAGCAGAAGTATATAAAATTTCCGAGCATGGTATTTACCTGAACGTAATAGGAGATAAAATACAGGCAAAAATTCCTTTATCAAAAAATGCAGCAACAAGTGCCATATCAAAAGATATAAAAGTTGGAGAAAAAATTAAAGTAGTTATCAGTTATTTAAGTCCTCAAAAAATAATTGTGGAGCAAATTACTTAGCTGCTTATTCATAATAAGGGCTAATCATAAAATAAATAATAACTCCTGTAATAGCCACATACAACCATACAGGGTAAATAATACGCACAATTTTTTTATGCTTTTCATAATCGCCGGTTAAGGCACGGTATGCTGCAAATAAAATAAATGGCAGCGCTAAACCTGCAAGCGGAATATGTGTAATTAAAATGGCAAGGTAAACTTTACGCATACTGCCAACTGCAGCAGTTTCCGCATCACTCAAACCTTTTACACCATCAGTATCGCCATAAATAACTTCGCCTGCAAACAGGTGATGGCAGATATAAGAAAGTAAAAACAATACCGACAAAGCCATTGCAAAGAGCATAATTTTTTTATGCAGCAGGTAGTTTTTATTTTTTACAGATATTAATCCGGCAATTAATAAAACAGTTACCAAAGAATTAATAATAGCATTAATTAAAGCAAACACATGCACATCAAATGGTAAATCAACTTTACCTGCTAAATTATATTTACCCAAAACTGTTACAGCAGCAAAAACAATTATCGAAAAAATGGTGATATGCCATTTTGCTTTTGTATCTTTTTTTTGCATCGAAGGTTGTAACATATTACTTTTGTTTGTTTCTGTTTCGGTTTAGTAAAATGGTTATTATAAAAACAATGGCTATTGCAATAAAAATAAGGGGCAGTATAGGTATAAAATCCCTGAAAACTGATGGTGCAGTTTTATCTCTTTCCAACATTAATAATGGAATATCCCTTACTAAATTTGCCTGCCGCAGGGTATCAAATCCGTTATAAAAACCACGAACAATTCTGTTACTGTCTAATACAAAGAAATTTTCTGTATGTATAAATGCGGTATCCACACCCGGGTCGGCAACATTTGCTTTAATTTCATTTATTGCAAAGTCATAAATTTCTTTTTTATCGCCTGTTACCATCCACCAGGTATCATGGTTAATATTATATCGGTCAGCAAATTTTCTTAATTGTGGTACACTGTCATGTTCCGGATCAATACTTATAGAAATGAATTGAACAATGCTGTCGTTTTTTACAAAAGAATCCTGCAGGCGTTTCATACTTTTTGCCAAGCCAGGGCAAATAGAAGGGCAACGTGTAAAAAAGAAATCCAGCACAATTATTTTTCCATGCAAATCATCGAGGCTTACTTTTTTACCTAACTGATTGGTAAACTGAATATTTTTTACTTTATGCCAGATGGTATCAGTAACTTTTTTTCCATTTCTTTCTCTTACAACCACACTATCAGGCAAATAATATTTACCGGGCATGTGCACTGCCTGTTTGCTGTAATATTTAACCAGAAAATAACCGGTTAACGGCATCAGTATTGCAAGCATTAAAGCAAGCAGGGCTTTTTTATTCATAAGCCCCTCCTAAATCCTCCCCGAAAGGAAGGACTTTTAACAGCCTGATAATTTGTTTCTCTTTCATCTTTTCAAGTTTAAACAACTGCAAATTTACATCAACCAAAATCAAAAGCATAGTTTATACTAATTATAAATCTGAATTCTTTTAAAACAAAAAGCCACCGCTTTTGTGCGATGGCTGTAAATTATTTTTATAAAAAATTATTCTTTTGATCCTTTTTCTATTGCAGCAGGTTTTTGTATTTGCTCTGTTCTGTCGGGGTGACTGCCAGCATCTGTATTACGCATTGTTTTCCAGCTGTTACCATCCCATAAAAATGCAATGATGAACCAAATGAATAAACATAAAGGCACCACAATGGTCATTATCATATTCCTTATTTCATCACCCAAATGCATAAAAATTGAAACGATATAATAAGCTTTGGCAATAGTTAATATACAAACCAGCCCTTTAAACATTAATACCAGTGTATGGTTAGGGTGCTCGCCTTTGTGAATATTATAAATCAATAACCCTAAACCAAGCTCAACAATAGTTAAGGCAGAGAGTAACCAAAATGTCCTCCATATTTTTTTAGTACCGCCTGTGTGCTCGGGGTGAAAAGTTATTTCCGGTGATGCTGAATGTGCTGACATAATTCTTTTTAAATCGTTTATAAAGAGTTTAGATGTTTAGGGGTTTAGATGTTTAGGAAAGGGTAAACTAAACCCCTAAACATCTAAACCTCTAAACTAAATTAGATAAAAACAAAGGAATACAAATACCCACACCAAATCTACAAAGTGCCAGTACAATCCTGCTTTTTCAATCATTTCGTAATGGCCACGCTGATCAAAATGCCCCATCTTTGTTTTAGCATACATTACCACATTAATTACCACGCCGCTAAATACGTGAAAACCATGAAAGCCAGTAATACCAAAAAAGTAGCTTCCAAATGCAGGCCTGCCCACATTGCTTACTTCAATATTTGCTGCTTTTATTGTATTGATTAATTCTGCATTTGATACTGTTGATAAATCGTGGTGTACTCCTGCTTCTGCACTATGGTGCAATGTTGATGCAATAGAAACCAATTGGTCGTGTGGGGTTGTTTGCAAGGCTGCAAGCATGGCATCATGTGCTACCGGTGATCCCCACGGATTTGATTTTACTGTTGTTGGTAATACAGAAAGTGTTCCATCTTTTAACAAAGCAATATGTTCGCCGGTTAATAAATGCGTCCACTCCCAAGCCTGGCAACCCAAAAATGCAAGTCCGCCCAAAATGGTAAGAATCATATATTTCTCTACTCCCTTTCTGTTCATATTATGGCCTTCATGCACTGCTAATACCATAGTTACCGAACTGAAAATCAAAATAAAAGTCATTAAACTTACAAATGCCAAAGGCAAATTAGCATGCCCTGCCAGCGGAAAAGAATTAAACACATGGTTAGGATCGGCCCAGTCGTTTACACTAAACCTGATAGTACCATAGCTAATTAAAAATGCACCAAATGTAAATGCATCACTCATTAAAAAGTACCACATCATCACTTTACCATAGCTGGCATTAAACGGGCTTCTTCCCCCGTTCCACCACTTGGTATTTGTTGGTATTGCTGTTGTTGACATTTATATAACTTTTATGTTCCTGTTTATTTTTACTATTAAACCTTAGTGTAATTCTTTACTAAAAACTTTACGCTGTTTATTTTATCATCCATAAAAAAAACAACAAATACAACCAAAGTGCATCTACAAAGTGCCAGTAAGTACTGGTTACTTCTACCGGTACCGAATTATAATTTCTTGTTTTTGTACTAAATGCTTTTACAAAAAGAAACAATAAAGCAATTACACCTCCAATAACATGTACTGCATGCAAACCCACAATAACATATAAAAAAGAGAACGAAACATTTGCCTGTAATGTTATTCCAATATTCCACAATTGTTTAAACCCAATTATTTGCAGTACAATAAAAAGAACTCCAAATACAATAGTTGTCGTCATCAGGCTGCGGTACTTTTGCATTTCCCTTTGCTTAAAACTACGGCCTGCTAAAAACAATGTTATACTGCTTAACACCATTATTGCGGTACTGTACCAAAAAGCCAAAGGCAATTCAAAACTTATCCAGTTTGCCTGGTTACGTTTAACGATGTATGCGCTGGTTAATCCGGCAAACATCATTAAAATACTTGCAATGCCTATCCACAAAGTAAACTTATGCGGATGTATTTTATTTCGTTGTTCCATTACCACTGTATTCATAACCTCAAACCCAAAAGGGAATTTTATTAAAAATATTTTTTGTACCGAGCTTTATTAATTCTTATCATCCTCATTGGTCTGGCCTAAGGCGAGACACTCTTGTACAGTATCTCATTGTTCATCTTTAATTGTGTTTTGCAAATTTCCGCAACAATCTTCGCTTCCATCTCCGCAAGTTCCCCCTTCAGGGGGCGGAGGGGGCTTTGGGGTTTACATCCTGTTTGCAAACAAAGCCAGCAACACAATCATCAAATAAAAATAAGAACTGAACATTACCTTTCTTGCACTTGCTGCATCCATCCTAATAAATAAAAGAATGCTTACATAAACCATCCACAGGTTGCAGGCCAGCAAAATCCATATACTCATCTTTCCGCTCATGCCTGTTGCATACGGCAACAAACCCATAGGTATCATTAATGCACTGTAAATAACAGTTTGCATTGCAGTAAATTTTGTTGGGCCTTTATCTCCCGGCAATAATTTAAAGCCTGCAGCTGTATAATCTTTATGTGCCAGCCAGGCTATTGCCCAAAAATGAGGGAACTGCCATAAAAACTGAATGCCGAATAAGATCCATCCGCCAGTGCTAAAACTATCAGTTGCCGCAACCCATCCAATTAAACAGGGTAAGGCTCCCGGTATGGCCCCTACCAAAACAGAAATAGAATTTATTTTTTTTAGTGGTGTATAAACAAATCCATACATCAATAAGCTAAATAAACCCAGCATGGCGCTTTGAAAATTAAAACACTTCCACATAATGAAAACACCCAGCGCCCCTGCAATAACTGCAAATGCTGTTGCTTCATTAACACTCATTCTGCCACTGGCAACAGGCCTTTTAGCCGTACGCATCATTAACGCATCAGAATTTTTTTCCAATACCTGGTTAACTGCATTTGCCGAACCCGTGATTAGCATTCCTGCCACAAAAAGTAAAAGAACTGATATTATTTTATTCTGACTGTATATATATTCCTGCTCACTGTATCCAATTAAAAAACTAACCACCGTACTAAATACCACCATAAAACTTAAAGTGAATTTGATTAACTGAAAGTAATCTTTCACTTTACTCACCAACTTAAAAGATGTTGAGTTGGGTATAGGTATATTCTCCTTATTCATGGCCTCACCCTCTTTCCCTCTCCGGAAGAGAGGGAGGCCGGGCATTTATTTTATTATCAACATTTGTAATTAAGCATTTCAACAACATTATCTTTTTCATCTTTAACTACGTTTTTACAATCTTCTCCATTTCCCCCTTTAAGGGATAGGGGTTAATGCTTCGTCTCATCATCCCCAATTGGTACATTCTGTGGTATAAACTCATGACCGTCTTTTGCATAATCATAAGCACCACGATATACTTCCGGTATTTCTCCAGGCCAGTTACCATGCCCCGGATTAATTGGTGTTGTCCACTCTAATGTATTTGAACCCCATGGATTTTCTGTAGCTACTTTTCTTCCTTTATACATACTGTAAAAGAAATTAAATATAAACAACAGCTGCACTGCAAAAACAATCATTGCCACAAAACTTATAAATTGATTTAGTTCACCAAACATTTTAAAAGATTCCCATTGAGAGAAATCATAATAACGGCGTGGCATACCAGCCAGGCCTTCGTAATGCATTGGCCAGAAAATTAAATAGGCTCCCACAATAGTTACCCAAAAATGGATATAGGCCATGGTGTTGTTTAAATAGCGGCCAAACATTTTAGGAAACCAGTGATATACACCGGCAAACATACCAAAGAAAGATGCCACACCCATTACAATGTGAAAGTGGGCAACAACAAAATAAGTATCATGCAAATGAAGATCTAATGCAGAGTTACCCAAAAAGATACCTGTTAAACCTCCACTGATAAATAAACTTACAAAACCAATGGCGAATAACATGCCCGGTGTAAAACGTATACTCCCTCTCCACAATGTAGTAAGCCAGTTAAATACTTTGATGGCTGATGGTACCGCAATTAATAAAGTAAGTAATACAAATACAGAACCAAGGAAAGGATTAAGCCCTGTTACAAACATATGGTGTGCCCAAACCAAAAACGCTAGTATCGCAATAGCAAATAGAGAACCCACCATTGCCATGTAACCAAATATTGGTTTGCGGCTGTTTACTGCAATAATTTCCGAGCTCATACCCATTGCAGGCAATAATATAATATACACTTCGGGGTGGCCAAGAAACCAGAATAAATGCTGAAACAAAATTGCACTACCACCTTCGTTAGGTAAAATTTTTCCTGCTACATAAATATCACTTAAGAAAAAGCTGGTGCCTAAATTTCTGTCGAACAATAATAAAATAGCGCCTGATAATAAAACCGGAAAACTTAATACACCCAAAACTGCAGTAAAGAATAAAGCCCAAATGGTTAATGGTAACCTTGTCATGCTCATTCCTTTGGTACGCAAGTTTAAAATAGTACTGATATAATTAAGACCACCTAATAATGAACTTACAATAAACATAGCCATACTTACCAGCCATAAATCCATTCCTATTTTACTGCCATCCGAAGCATCGCCTAAAGCACTTAGTGGTGGATAAACCGTCCATCCACCACTTGCAGGGCCGGTTTGTACAAATAAAGAAGAGAACATTATGATTGATGCTGTAAAGAAGAACCAATAGCTCAGCATATTTAAAAATGGCGAAGCCATATCTCTTGCACCAATTTGCAATGGAATTAAAAAGTTGGCAAAGGTTCCGCTCAATCCAGCTGTTAATACAAAGAATACCAAAATTGTTCCGTGCATGGTTACCAATGCATAATAAAATTCAGGGTCTAGTTTACCGCCTTTTGCCCAATGGCCTAAAAAATCTTCCAGCCATGGAAAAGTAGATTCGGGATAACCCAATTGTAAACGGAAAATCACAGAAAATAAACCTCCTATAACAGCCCATATCATACCTGTTACCAAAAATTGTTTGGCAATCATTTTATGATCCTGGCTAAAAACGTATTTAGTTATAAACGTTTCGTGATGATGATGTTCGTGGTGTGCATCATGCCCTGCATGAACATCTGCTCCGTGTATTGTGGCTACGCTACTCATATTCTATTGTTTTTTCAAGAATCTTTTTAATTATTTATTTACAACTGCTGCCATAGGCAATTGCCCTTTAGCAGTATCTGCTAATGATGGCTCTTTATACCCCGGATCTTTTTTAGGATAAATAGTATAGTACTCAGATTTTTGTGTAGCTAACCATTTCCTGTATTCTGCTTCGCTCTCTACAATTATTATTCCTCTCATAGAAAAATGGCCTTTACCGCACATTTGGTCGCAACTTATTTCGTAAGTAAAGTTTGGGTTGTGCGTTTTTGCCTTCATCTCTTCTGTTGTAAACTTTGGCGTAAACCATTGTGTAGTTGGTATGCCAGGTACCGCATCCATCTTTAAACGAAAGTGCGGTAAACCCACATCATGAATTACATCCTGTGCATTAATTACCATTTTTACAGGTTTGCCCACAGGAATGTGCATGGTAGTTGAAACATGTATATCGTCCCAGCTTGCAGGGTCTTCAAAATCTACACCCAAACTATTGGCTCCTTTTGTTAGCCTGTAATTTTTTTGTCCTAAAGCTTTATCGGCACCTGGATAGCGAAATTCCCAACCAAACTGGTGGCCTGTTACCTCTACTAGTATAGCATCTTTTGGCGCATCGCCTGTAATTTTAAACCATGCTTTTAAACCAAAAGCAACCAGCACACAAAGTGCAATGGCAGGAATAGTTGTCCATATTAACTCCAGTTTGGTGCTGTGTGCAAAGTAGTAAGCTTTAGTGTCATCCTTTTCCTGATATTTAAAAGCAAACCAAAATAATAATATTTGGGTAAGAATAAAAACAGCTCCTGTTACGGCAGTTGTTATCATAAACATACTGTCCAAACTTTCTCCTTCAACAGATGCAGAGCCTTGCGGAAACAATGTTTTCTTATAAAATATATCATTGCAATACCACACTCCAATTAATCCAAATACCAAAAAGCCTAACAGCAAAAAAGCATTGATCCTGTTATTTTGCCTACGGGTTTTTTCTTCGCCTTTTAAAACACTCACGTATTCACTTGCCTTCGCAATTTGAAATACGACAACAAAAACCAAAGCGCCCAATGCAATTAATAAAAACTCTTTCATATAATTTATATTTAGCCTCCCCAACCCCTCCCGAAGAGGGGCTTTTAGAGCTTTCTATTTCAATTTACTTTTACTAATCCTACAGTTACTTTTAAAACTCGACCATTCTTTCGCTTCCATCTCCTCCATTTCCCTCCCCTTGGGGGAGGATAGGTGGGGCTGTGCTTACGTATGGTGTATCATACTCTCTTTTAAGAAAGGATGATTTTTTGCCAGTAATGAATGACTGCTTAAATACCTGCCGGTTCCCCACATAATTAATCCCACAAATAAACAGCCAATACCAAATTCAAAAGGCATTAAATGAGCGTTTTCATGTAATGTGCCCGGCATTACCATTTGATAAAAATCTATCCAGTGACCAAAAATAATAAGCACTGCCATAATGGTTACTGATGTCCAGTTTCTCTTTGTTCCCTTTTTCATTAGTATTAATAACGGGCAAAGAAAATTTACAATAAGATTAAAAAAGAAGATGCCATAATAAGCGCCTCTTTTTTCTGCTGTACCAATTCTTTCTACAAAATATTTTGTTTCTTCCGGTTGGTTACTGTACCAGATAAGCATGTATTGAGAGAACCATAAATAAGTCCAGAATATAGAAAAGGCAAACATAAATTTACCCAGATCGTGTAAATGCTCTTCTGTAACGTAGGGTAACTGCCCACGGTTTTTTAAATAGATAACAAACAGTGCTATTAACGACATACCCGAAACAAATGTGCTTGCAAAAGTGTACCAGCTGTACATAGTGCTGTACCAGTGTGCATCAATACTCATTAACCAAAGCCATGGAATGGTAGAAGCTACAGTTAACGTAAACACCACACAAAATAAAGAAGCGTAAACAGTGCTGTTCCAGATAAACTTTTTTCCGGTTTCATAATCCATGGGACCATCCTTGTCGCTTTGCAAACTCATGCTACGCATTTTCTTTCCTAAAAGCCACCATAATAAAACCGTAATAGCCGACCAAACTAAAAAGAATGTTGGATTTAAAAAGCCATGCTTGCCATCAAGTATTTTATCGAATGAAGGAGACTTGGGATCATATAAATTGGGGTCAAGCCAATGATAAATATCAGTTCTGCCACCTACAACAATTGCCAATAATATTATGAATGTAATTATACCTAAAATGGGTACAACACTTGAAATAGCTTCACTCACCCTGCGGAATGCCACCACCCAACCTGCCATTGCCATTGTGGTAACACATATAAAAAACATAGCCGCATTTACCACCAATAAAAAGAACACACTGTTTTGTAATAACACAGCCCAAAAGCGGGTTCCGTTGGTATTGGCATGTGCATCGTGCCCTGCTGCATGTGACACAGCCTCAAAAGGATGAAATGCAATCATTCCATACAGCAATGCAATTATACCGGCACCAATCAGGCCATACGTCCACTTTTTATAACTGCCCGGTAATTCAAATTGATGGTTCATCTAAACTTTATTTTGTGTTAATACTTTTATTTTTTTACTATAGCACTGTCTGGCTTAGCCGCAGTTGCAGTTGCTTCTTTTTTGGGTTCCAGTGTTCTTATATACTGCACTATCATCCAGCGTTGTTTTCTGTCCAGCTGCGATGCGTAGCTTCCCATATTATTTTGCCCATACTCCATTACATGAAAAATTCTACCATCGCTGTAAGTAGGTGATAAGGCAATAATACTTTTTACCCCACCAATTTTAGCTGCAACAGGGCCGTTAGCTTCACCTTTTGCTCCATGACAAACTGCACAATTAATATTAAATAATCTTCCGGCTTCGGCGCTGTCTGCTTTAGATAATGGAGGTAAAGGATTTTTTACCAGGTTACTTAAATTCAATAACCCATTGCTATCGTTTGGAACAGTGTAGGGAAAAAGTTCGCCCCTTTTTACTGTACCATTTACAGGCTGGCTGTTATAATATATTTTATGCCCTGCGTCTGCAATATCTGTTGTAAATTTTGCAGAATCATGCTCAGCATAAGTTTCATATGCCCTGCTGTAAGCCATATCGGGCATGTACACTTTACCGGGCTGGCGCTTGCTGCTGCAACTGCTTACTGTTACAATAATTGTTACAATTACAATGGCACTTAAATAAGTAATTCGTTTCATTTATCAATTATCAATTAAATAATTATCAATTCCCTATCACTTCAATCTTCTCCATTTCCCCCTTTAGGAGATAGGGACTAATACCCTTTTTCTTCTTTGTATAACTTTTGTTCTTTATGATATCTTCCAATCCACCAGCCTGTTTCTGCTACCTGTACATTTACTTCTTTTGCCCCTGCGTTTTGTAAAAAACTTTGCACTTCTGCATCGTTAGTTTTTTCGGTGCATTCAATAGCCATTACAAAAAGATCATCTGTAGCTCTTGGATGAAAATGATGTTTTTTTACAAATGGAGCCAAATTACATAAGTAACAAAAAGTAAGTACCATACCCACAGCAGCAAATAAAACGGTTAATTCAAATGTTACGGGTATCCAGGCCGGTAATGCAAAATGCGGTTTACCACCAATATCTAAAGGCCAGTCGTGCACTAAAATATAACTGATGCCGCTTAATGCAGTGGTTGTACCTGTAATGGCATAAATAAATCCGGCAGTATGTAAACTGGTTTCCCTTAAACCCATGGCATGGTCTAAACCATGTACAGGAAAAGGTGTAAACACATCGTGTATTTTATATCCTGCTTTGCGAACATTTTTCACCGCAGGGAATAACACCGCCTCGTCATCAAAACTGCCAACAACAAATTTTTTAATTCCTCCAGCCATAATTTTTAAGCTTTGAGCCGATAGCCATGAGCTATGAGCTTATTTATTTATTATATTTCTTGCTAGTAGCTCTTGGCTATCAGCTAATTGCTTTAATGCGCATGCTCTACATCTGCTATATAAAATTTCTCTGCGTCTGCTTTTTCTATATCTGTCATTCTTGCTTTATAGTTTTCGCCACTGGTTTTTAATACTGCTTTAATTTCGGCAATAGCAATTACAGGGAAATATTTTGCAAAAAGGAAGAAACAGGTAAAGAATAATCCGAACGTACCGAGATAAAAACCTATCTCCCAAATACTCGGGCTGTAATAAGTACTCCAGCTGCTGGGCAAATAATCCCTGTACACAGAAGTAACAATAATTACAAAACGCTCAAACCACATCCCTATATTTACAATGATACTCATGAAGAAAGTAACCGTGATATTCCTTCTTAATTTACGGCTCCAGAATAACTGCGGCGATACCACATTACAAAACATCATTAACCAGTAGCTCCAGCCATAAGGGCTGAAAAGGTTGGCCCTGTTTTCTTTAAATGCATACCACTCGTATGGATTTTGACCGTACCATGCAATAAATAATTCGGTTAAATAAGCACAGCCCACAATGCTTCCCGTTAGTACAATTACTTTATTCATTGCCTCAATGTGGCCAAGGGTTATATAATCCTGTAAGTTCATCACCTTACGTAAAACAATCATTAATGTTTGTACCATGGCAAAGCCGGAGAAGATGGCTCCTGCAACGAAGTATGGTGGAAAGATGGTGGTATGCCATCCGGGAACAATTGATGTAGCAAAGTCGAATGATACAATAGTGTGTACAGAAAGTACCAGAGGTGTACTTAAACCTGCAAGTACCAGTGATAATGATTCGTGACGCTGCCAGTGTTTTGTACTACCGCTCCATCCAAATGCTGCTACACCATAAAACATTTTGCGGAATTTTGTTCTTGCCCTGTCACGTACAGTTGCTAAATCGGGCAACAGACCCGAATACCAGAATAATAATGAAACGGTAAAATAAGTTGATATCGCAAACACATCCCACAACAAGGGAGAGTTAAAGTTTACCCATAAAGGACCACGACTGTTTGGATAAGGCATTACAAAGAAAGCCATCCATACACGGCCCATGTGCCAGATAGGAAACTGGCCTGCACACATAACCGCAAAAATTGTCATCGCTTCTGCGGCACGGTTTACACCCGTTCTCCAACCCTGGCGGAATAATAATAAGATGGCAGAAATTAATGTACCGGCATGACCAATACCTACCCACCAAACAAAGTTGGTAATATCCCAGCCCCAGCCAATTGTTTTATTTACATTCCACTGCCCGATACCGTATGTAACCTCACGGTAAACACTGTACACACCAAATAAAAGTAATCCGACACTGATGAAGAAACCAATATACCAAAGGCGTGTTGGTTTCATTTCAATGGGGCGTACTATATCTTCCGTTACCTGGTGGTAATCTTTATCACCATCTACCAGCGGTTCCCTTAGTTGCGATTCGTACTTTAATAATGACATATCTTATTTATAGTCTTTTAGCCGGCATTTGTTTTTAGCAAACTACAGCTTTGGTTTTGTTTTTATGTCGAATTGATGAATATTGAATTTCAAATGTTTTCAACAGAAGAAATATTCAATATTCGCTATTCACTGTTTTATATTCAATTATCCATGTGTTTTTTCTTCCTTCTTTCCTTCAGCTTTCTTTTCTTCATGTCCTTCTTCTACTCCAATATGCCTGTCGGTATTTCTTACTTTAGCCAGGTAACTAACGTTAGGTAAAACGTGCAGTTGCTCCATTACATAAAAACTACGGTGCTTTTGCTCTACATTTCTAATTTTATAAACATCGCTTTCTTTATCGTTAACATTACCAAAGCTGATGGCGTCTGTAGGGCAAGCCTGCATACAGGCCACTTTTACATTTCTTACTAATGAAGGATCCTGGTTTTTCTTAGCTTCTAATTTGCTATCCTGTAAACGCTGTACACAAAAAGAACATTTTTCAATAACACCACGACTTCTTACGGTTACATCAGGGTTTAATACCATTCTTGTTAAATCATCATTCATCTGCATTACAGAATCATCCATGTAAGTGCCAATCATTTCCTTTTGGTTATCGGGAAAGCTATCCGCTCCGGTATAATCCAGCCAGTTAAAACGGCGTACTTTATAAGGACAGTTGTTAGCGCAATATCTTGTACCAATACAGCGGTTATAAGTCATTTGATTTAAACCTTCGCTGCTGTGATTGGTTGCTGCAACCGGGCAAACATTTTCACAAGGCGCATTATCGCAATGCTGGCAAAGCATAGGTTGAAACACCACATCAGGGTTTTCTAAATCACCAGTAAAATATCTGTCGATACGTAACCAATGCATTTCGTGTGCCCTTTGTACCTGCATTTTGCCCACCACACTTACATTATTTTCGGCAGTACAGGCAACAACACAGGCACTGCAACCGGTACAGGTACCTAAGTCAATGCTCATACCCCATTTAATACCCGGCTTATCAAAAGTTGGATACATGGTGGCATCTCTTGCAAAATCTTTGCTGTCATTTGCCGTTGTGTTCAATCTCTCTTTTGTAATTTCTTCTAAAACTGCTTCGGGATTAGCTGTAAAACTTTTGAGATTGGTTTCATAAATTACCGGACGGCTTTCTGTAAAACCATGCACCTGTGTTTGTGCTAACGGGTAATTAGGACTGGTACTCTTTTCAATTTTTGCAACTGAAGAATACAAATTGGTTCCGTTAAATGCCACCAATGGGTAAGCATTTTTACCTGCGCCTACTGCAGACTTTCCTATATTTTCAGAAATTTTTTCTTTTGTTGCGCCTTCGCTTCCCCTTCCGTAACCTACTGCAATTGCTACTACTGCAGCATGCATGCCGGGTATTACAATTACAGGCAATTCAACTGATTTACCATTAGCTGTAATTTTTACAACTGGTTTTTCAGGATTCACTTCGTAATCGCTTTGTTTACCGCCTTCCTGGTTCATTACATCCAAATTCAATAATGATTTTGCCATGGCCGGGCTCATCATGGCATAATTATCCCAGGTTACTTTTGTAATGGGATCAGGTAATTCCTGCAACCAGGGGTTATTAGCCTGGCTGCCATTACCAACAGAAACTTTTTGATACAACACAATTTCAGTATCGGCTGCGCCGGTTTTAACAGCAGCAATTTTTGATGTTGCATCAGCTACTGATGTACCATTAAATGCGCCGCCGCCAACTGTCATTGAAGCTGGTTCAACAACACCATCCTGTAGTGCTTTATCATAATTATCTGCACCACCTAATTTGGTAGTCCAGTAATTTTTAAAATACGTTTCATAATCTGTTGCATTAGCCGCCACGCCTGCAGGCGTGGGGTTACTCCATTTTAATAAAGAGGTTTGAAAAGCCCTTGTTTTAAATAATGGATTGATAGTAGGTTGTATAATACTTATATAACCAGATTTAGGTTCAGCATCGCCCCAGCTTTCTAACCAGTGGTGAGCAGGGATTACGTATTTACAATGCTCCGTTGTTTCATCCATGGTTGCATTAAATGAAACACCAATTACTTTTTTTAATCCGTCAGTAAATTTTTTACTGTCACTGTAAGAGTAAGATGGATTTACACCATTAATTAAAACTGCACCAACCGCACCGCTGTTCATATCATCTACCAGCTTAACCATATCGGCATCTATTCCTTTGCGGTAGTTAGACGTTACAGCCCAGTTAATAGTTTTACCATTTGCACCAATCGCTTCGTTAATGGCGTTTACAATTACCTGCACATTTACATCGTTGCTGCCACAAACTACCAAGGCATTACCACCTGCTGCTTTTAGTTTTTCGGCAGCTAATTTAATACCGTCGTTTATTTTTTTATCTGCAAAAGTTGCAGCTGAACCATTCAAGGCGTTTAAAATTGCAACAGCTACAGCACCAGTTTCAGAAGGTTTGTGTGTATAGCGGTCGTCTGCATTACTGCCCGTTATACTCATCATACTTTCAAAATGAATATGACTACTTAGCTCTGGTTTTTCTCCAACTATTTTTCTGTTTACAGAATATTGTTTGCTAAATTCTGTCGGGCTTAACCAGGTACCTAAAAAATCGGCGCCGAGGCTAACAATTACTTTTGCATTTTCAAAATGATAAGAAGGAATTGCTTTTTTTCCGTAGCAAGCTTCGTTGGCCTGCAACATTCCGCTGTAACTAACAGCATCGTATTGTACGTGGCGGCTGCCAGGATATTTTGCTAAAAATTCGTTTATAATATCTTGTGTAGAAGGAGAATTAATAGTAGCAGTTAATAAAACAACTGTTTTGCCGGTAATAGCGGCACCTACCATTTTATCAAAATTATCAAAAGTAGTTACTTCTTTAAAATCGCTGCCTGCTTTTTGCATCGGGTAACGCAGGCGGGTATTATCATATAAATCTAAAACCGATGCCTGTGCCTGTGCACTTGTTGCACCTTTTGTTATGCTTGATAATTCATTACCTTCTATCTTAATTGGTCTGCCATCTCTTTGCTTTACCACAACCGAAATTACATCGCCGCCATTTACATAAGTTGATGCATAATAATTTGCAACACCGGGAATAACATTATCGGGTCTTTGTAAATAAGGTACCGCTTTGCGTACAGGCATTTCGCAACTGGCAGCCAATGTTGCAGCAGCAGTGCTAAAACCTAAATATTTAAGAAAATCCCTGCGTGGGGTTTTTGCATCTAAAATGCCTTTATCATCCAAATCCTCCAATGGCAACAGCTCTTCTTTAAATTCTTTTTCTGCAGATTGCTGAAAGCTTTCCGTTTGATTGAGTTGTCCGAAACTTTGCCAGTACTTTTTATTACTCATAGTAGTATGCTAATGTGCTAATGATAATTAAATCCAAATTAATCTCCTCCATTCCCCTTCAGGGATAGGATTTTAATAGTGACATTTTTGACACTCTGTTCCACCAATTTTTTCTACCGTTACGCTATCCATTTTGTGCGGATTCAATATTTTTTTACCTTTTTTATCAAAAATAGAATCACTCATTTGATTTTGAAATTTTTGATAGATGCTGTAAAATTTATTACCGGTACTGTCTGCCTTATTATAAAAATCTACTTTACTTTCTCTGTGGCAGTTAACACACCAGCCCATGCTTAATTCTGCAAACTGGTACACTTCGGGCATTTCCTGAATATTACCATGGCAGGTTTGGCATTGCTGTTTACCTACTTTTATATGCTGGCTGTGGTTGAAATAAACATGATCGGGCAGGTTGTGAATTTTTACCCATTCAATTGGATGTGCGCCATCTGGCGTACCATCGCCATTTTTATCGGGGTTATAAGTTTTAGTGGCGGAATTAAATCCTGCATAAGCGTATAACTTTTCAATTTCTTCGGTACCGTTTACTGCAGTGCCATCCTCTCTTTCTAATTTATCCGGTCCTTCGTATTTATTAATTCCTTTGTGGCAGTTCATACAAACATTTACCGAAGGAATATTGGCATGCTTGCTGTCCTGTGCGCCACCGTGGCAATATAAACAACTGATTTGATTGGTTCCTGCATGTACCTGATGAGAATAATATATTGGTTGCTCAGGTTGATAATTTTTCATTCGGCCCAGGCCAATAGCGGCGTTGGTAAAGAAATATCCTGCCACACAAAACAGTACCAAGATGGCTACCATTAAATACGTTTTATTTTTGTAAGCCGGTACAGGTTCGCTGCGTTGAATGCCTTCTTTTTCGTCGGATAATTTGCGAAGGTTGCTGTTTACCTGTAATAATATAAATGCAATAAGTGCTAAAACTAAAGTAAGAATTCCGAAGAGAAGGGAGTTGTCATCTCCACCGCCACCGCCAGGTTTTGTTGTATCGCCACCCGGAGGAGGTGCTTTAAAATCATCCACATATTTCATTATAGCATCAACATCCTCTTTTTTTAGCTGTGGAAACGCAGTCATCATACCGGCACTTTTCCATTCAGCATAAAGGTTTGTAGCATATTTATCCCCGCTACTTATTAGTGTAGAAGGCCCCGCCACCCATTTGTAAATCCATCCTGCCGGTTGCCTGTCTTTCCAACCCTGTAAAGCAGGACCTGTAAATTTCTTATCGGGTTTGTGGCAACTTGCACAATTAGCTTTAAAAAGTGCTTCGCCATCAGCAGCAAAAACATTATTGGTAATTGAAAGCAATGCAAAAAGAAATAGGAATGCAAATACTCTTTTAAAGATTTTTCTATACCGACTCATACAGTTATTACGGGGCTAATGTGGAAAAATATCCTGTTTCGGGTGCAAATTTAAGTCAGGATGTTGACATAATATCAACATTGTTAAATTTTTTTTTCGCTTACTGGGCGTGCATTTCAGCGTTTTGTGTTAGTTTTTATAATGTTATTGTCACATATTTGTAAACAAGATTTGAACAGCAAATTTTCAGACTGTTCTTTCATTTCACAAATTTTTACTTCACATTTGCCAAATGTTTGAAAAACTTAAACAGCACTGGAAGGTAAACGGGCTTAGTCTTATATTAATAATTACAACATTTGCCCTGGGTGGAAGTTTGTGCGGATATGCTGGCCGAAAATTAATGGCTCTTACTAATATTGATAAAGGGGCTTTATGGGTTGTACTCTACATTTTACTGGTTACATTGCTTTGGCCGCTTTCGGTTTTATTAGTAAGTATTCCGCTGGGGCAATTTAATTTTTTTAAAAAATATATCGGCAAGATATTAGGGCGGTTTTCTTCTACGAAGAATAATAATACGGATGAGTTTGTAATTAATATCGCCATTTTTGCAAGCGGTGCAGGCAGTAATGCGGCTCAAATAATACAGCACTTCTCTTCCTCTGCAAAAATTAAAATTGCATTAATTGTTTGCAATAAACCCGGTGCCGGTGTTTTAAATATTGCGGCAAATACAGGCATACCATCTTTATTAATTGAAAAAGAACAATTTTTTAAAGGCGATAGTTATTTGCCGGAATTACAAAAAAATGCAATTGATTTTATAGTGCTGGCAGGTTTTTTATGGAAAATTCCTAAAAGATTAATAAAGGCATACCCTAAAAAGATAATTAATATACACCCGGCATTATTACCAAAATATGGCGGCAAAGGCATGTTTGGCCAGCATGTGCATGAAGCAGTAATCAACAATAAAGAAACAGAAAGTGGTATCAGCATTCATTATGTAGATGAATTGTACGATAATGGTGCTGTAATTTTTCAGGCAAAATGTATTGTTGATGAAAATGACACGGCTGAAAGCCTTGCAAAAAAAATTCATTTGCTGGAGCATGCCCATTATCCCAAAGTAATTGCGGAGCTGCTGCAAAAGTAAAATCGCCGTTAAATTAAGGCTTATACAATGCTGTATTAATTTGTTGGCGTAATATTACGCCGCTAAACTTTTTTGCTTTTGCGTTTATTTACAAAAATATTTTTACTGTTAGTTTTTTTTATTGTTACTGCTAACAGTTTAATAGCGCAGTTTGTTTTAAGCGGAACAGTTTACGATTCTACTAAAATTAATTTTGTACCCAACGTTAAAGTAACTAACACCAAAGGAAGTTTTACTGTTACCGATTCCATGGGCAGGTACAGCCTTACAGTTGCAGAAAAAGATTCGGTTACGTTTACGTTCCGCAATAAATCCACCCAAAAATTTGCAGTACAAACGGTTGCCGATCCTTCCCGTTTTGATATTTCTTTACGGATAAATTATAAGGGTAAATACAGCACTATGAAGGAAGTGGTGGTATTTACAAAATCTTATAAGGAAGATTCAATAGAAAACAGGGAAACCTATGCCAGCATTTATAATTATCAAAAGCCGGGCATTAAAACTTCTGTTTCTCCAACGGGTGGTGTGGGTGCCGATGTGAATGAGCTGATAAATATTTTCAGGTTTAAAAGAAATAAACGGCTAAAAACTTTTCAGATACGATTAGAGCAGCAGGAACAGGAAAAATATATCACCTACCGTTTTAATAAAGTACTTGTAAAAAGGCTTACGCATTTAGAAGGCGAACAATTGGATATGTTTTTAATAAGGTACCGCCCCGATTATGAATTTGCCAGCCTTGCAGATGAAGTAACTTTTAACCAGTATATTTTAAATGCTTCTTATAAATTTAAAATTGAAATGTTGCAAAAAGATGCTTCAAAATAAATATACAGTAAGCTGTATTTTTATTTTATGATTATAAAAAACTCTTCTTTACTTTCTGTTTAATTTTACTTGTTTAAGATATTTATTAAAATTTTTACTTTTATGGAAGAACAACAATTGCATTTAGGTATTGGTACCAGGTTACAACACACCTCTTGCGGTGCCTTATTCCGAACTCAACGCTACAGTTCCCCTTCCCGATAAACGCCCCTTTCCTATGGAGTTACAAACTGTTGGCAATCATATTAAACATACCAGGCTTTCCTGAAATATACTTATTAAGGATGTCATTGCACTTCTTAAGATAGATAGAGAAACTTTGAGGGGTTGGGAGTTAAATCTATTTGAACCACATGTTTCTCATTACCCTCTTATCATATCTTTTTTAGGATACAATCCCTGCATTTTTGAAACAGATTCTTTGGCAGGAAAAATTAAAGAGTACAGGTACAAACATGGGTTAACACAAATGCAATTTGGAAAGTTACTGCATACTGACGGCTCGGTAGTGTGGCAGTGGGAAAGTAATAACAGATTACCACTGCTGAAAACTCAAAAGATATTACATGAATTATTTGAAAAGACATAATCGCATGATGCTATATATTTGTTAGCTAAACAGACACTCATGGATGAAAATTTAGTTTTGGGAATAGGCACAAGGCTTCAACATACGCAGATGGGTCCTGGTGTTATCGTTGGCCTTCGGTATGCAACATACCTGATCTCTTTTGTACATCACGGAATAAAAGAAATTGATAAAACCGATACCAATTTGGAAGAAATTATTCCTGAAAATGTTACCGAAGAAATAGAAACTCATAGTCAAGTTGAAAAATCATTATTAAAAATCCTTAAACTTTGGGGCGGCATTACAGAAAATGTTTCGCTTGGTGATAAGTGGATTGGCGGCACAGTTAATATTCAACCGGCTGATAAATCTTTAAAGCCAAAAGAAATCCCTATTGATGATTTTTTTCATAAAATCGTAATGTTAAGAGATCGGTTACGGGTATTAGAACAAAATATTAATAGTAATAAAAAACTGAGTGACGAAGACAAAGTTAATATTCAGCAATACATCACCCGTTGTTACGGCTCTCTTACAACCTTTAATGTATTGTTTAAAAATAAAGAACAATATTTTGTTGGAGATAAAGGGTCGAAAGAAGATTAATCATTTATCTATTCCCCTTTCTCAGTTAACCCTTTATTTAAAAACATTTCACACCAAGCTGACAACCCTTGAAGGTTGTCAGCTTTTTTTGCTTTAACAAAATCAGAAGGGCAAGTCATTTACTGCCACTTCTTTCTTTGTTGATTCTGTCTTCGCAGCTTCTCCTTTGATCTGCTGATGAATTTTAATTGAATCCACATGACAGTTAAGTGTACCCTTAGCTTCCCCCTGCATATCGGTGTATGCATTTACGGTTAGTCTGCCGGTAACTTCAACAAGGCTTCCTTTTTTAAGCCACTCAGCAATCTTCGGGCTTATCCAATAGCCACAGCTTATAAAGGTTGTAACCGTTACTCCTTTGTCGCTGTTCTTTGGTTTGTAATAGTCATTTACGGCAAGGGTAAAGTTTACCACTTTCCTGTCGTCTTTCAGTTGGGCTACAACTGCATCTTTGCATAATCTTCCAATAAGTACCATACCATTTGTTTTTAAGTGTGAGAAAATAAAAGTTATAAAGCTGAACCGATTTCGGCTCATCGCCGGAGTTTGGCCAGCTTAGGCAACCCATAATGGAAGCGTGGAAGGAAGTCAAGGTTTTTGACATAAAAAATACAACCCAACTAAACGTGAGAAAAAGCTAAAACAAGGGTGGAGATTTTTTTGGCAAAACCGGAGGCAAGTGGAATGCAATGGAGTGAAGACCTTTACTGACGACTGTGATAAGCACATAGCTTTGCCGTATGCTGGTCGAAATGATTATGAACTAAGCCCTTTTCTGGCTTTTCAATTTATTCCTATTTTTTATGTAGTCAACATAGGCACTTGTTGCTGCAATGTTGTTTTTAATTAAATTGGGGATGTTTCTAAGATTTGTGTTTTCTTTTGTAAGTGCATTAGAAGCGAACTGCAATTTTTTTCGGCATTGGGCATATTTAACTGATTTTTTATCAGTAAATGATATTCTATTGATTACATTTCCAAAGTCTTTTATCCGGCTTAATGGGA
>NZ_JANMUN010000103.1:0-30039 GCF_031391665.1 Ferruginibacter sp. | reverse complement strand
ATTTGCCAGCCAGATAGCACCCGTAGCCATGTGGCTGATGGACCACCAGATGAATGAACAGGCAAGCATAAACTTTGGCGAATATTATAAACGCATACCGCTAAAAAAGAGTGCCACCATTGTACATGGCAATGCATTGCGTACCGATTGGCAAAGCCTGATAGAACCAATGCCTTGGGAGAAAGAGCAGCCGAGGTATCATTATATATTAGGCAATCCTCCATTTATAGGTAAGACATGGCAAAATGATGAGCAGAGAATGGATATTGAAAACATATTTCAGGGAGTAAATTCTGCTGGTCTGTTAGATTATGTTTCATGTTGGTATATCAAAGCTGCAGAATATATGTTGAAAGATTATTCAACAGTAGAAAAAAGTTTGCCTAAAACACAAACCGCATTTGTTAGTACTAATTCTATAACTCAAGGAGAGCAGGTGGGAATTTTATGGAATGAGTTAATCAATAAATATAAAATCAAAATTAACTTTGCTCACAAAACATTTAGCTGGAGTAATGAAGCAAAAGGTAATGCAGGGGTTCATGTTGTTATTATTGGTTTCGCATGTATTGACAATCCCGAGAAAAGTATTTTTGAATACAACAATTTAAAGAGTGAACCTCACCAACTAAGGGTTTCAAAAATCAATCCCTATTTAGTTGAGGGCAATAATATTTTCTTAAAGCGAAGAGGAGAACCGATTTGTAATGTACCCAAAATTGGAAAAGGAAATCAACCCACAGATGGAGGTTTCTTGCTTCTTTCAAAAGAAGAAATGGAAGAGCTAATATCTAAAGAGCCGCAAGCAATTCCTTATATCAAAAAATTTCTCGGCGGGCAAGAATTTATTCAAGGAATTGAAAGGTTTTGCCTTTGGTTAGTAGATATTAATCCCACAACATTGCGGAAGTTGCCTAGGGTCTTAGAAAGACTTGAAGGAGTTAAAAAGATGAGAGAGGTAAGTTCCGATCCTAAGACAAGGGAAATGGCAAAAACTCCTTGGCTTTTTAGAGAGTCGGACAATTTTGAATCTTTTGTTGCCATTCCTGAAGTTTCATCAGAAAGGAGAAATTATATACCTATTGGGTTCCTTAATAAAGATACCATACCTAGCAATAAACTTCAAATACTTCCAAATGGTACACTATGGCATTTTGGAGTGCTGATGTCTGAAATGCATATGGCATGGACGAAATATACTTGCGGAAGATTAGAGAGCCGATTTCAATACTCAGCCGGGATAGTTTACAATAACTTCCCTTGGCCAGAAAATCCAACGGCAAAACAAAAAGAAACAGTTGATAAAGCAGCACAAGCGGTAGTGGATGCAAGAGCAAGTTTTCCTAATAGTAGCCTTGCAGATTTATACGACCCCAATACCATGCCGCCAGCATTGATAAAAGCACATAATGCTTTAGATAAAGCAGTAGATTTATGCTACCGAAGCCAGCCCTTTATAAATGAAACCAAACGGATTGAGTTTTTATTTGAGTTATATGATAAGTACACGGCAGGATTGTTTGTAAAGGAGAAGAAAAAACTCAAGAAACAAAAATAGAATGCTTCAAAAATTTAGTATCTTATTTTTTAATTTTACTACGCTCACTTACTAATAATATTTTATTCAAATCCTAAATATTTAAAAAATAACAGATTATATTTTCTACCTTGTATGCTCTTAGTCCCGCTTTCCTATCCTCTAGCCTTTTCCAAAAGGTTGCATTAAGGTGCAATCTTTTTTTTAATACAATTTTTTAAAAAATATTTTCTACAAAGTCATTTAAATCTATTTTGTTTTAGCTAACAGTAATTAAACATTCAAAACAACATTACAATGTTTTTTGTAGTTCAATTACTACAGGCTTGTAGTAGAAGTTCTAATTATTAGTTTTATATTGTACAAATGCCTTTTCTCGATAGTTTTAAACCGTTTTTTATTAGAATAAAATCATACATTTAATATTTTCGCAGTAAAATGCTAAGTTGTACCAGTATAAATCCTATATAAAAGCCGTTTCAATACTCAGTATAATTACTGGTATGCTTGTAATTACAGGCTGGTTTACCAACAATGAAAACCTGAAGGCTGTTATTACAGGTTTACCAACAATGAAATTTAATACGGCTATTTGCTTTATACTTATTGCAACTGCACTCTTTCTCCTCACCAAAAAAACAAAAAAGCACCAGTTTTTTATAATAAGCATAGCTACAATTGTAACCCTTATTGCAGTAATCACTTTTACCCAAACAGTGTTTAACTATAATACAGGTTTAGATGAATTATTGATAAAAGATGTTGTTGCAAAAGCTGCCAATGATCCATTTCCGGGGAGAATGGCTATTACAACCACTTTTTGTTTTTTGCTTTGTGCCTTTGCATTTATTGCAATCGCATCTGCAAAAAAAAGATTTCAACTTTTGGCACAATATGCTTTGCATGCAATAACCCTTATCGCTTTTATAGCCATAATTGGTTACCTTTTTAATGTGCCTGAGTTTCACAGGTTATCTTTTCTTGCATCAATGGCACTAAACACTTCTGTTTTATTTTTTCTTATTTCAATTTCAGCTTCGCTTATTAATTTTTCATTAGGTGTAACTGGTACGTTTACCGGAAAAAGCCTTGGCAGCATAATGGCCCGAAAATTATTTCCGATAACAGCGGTTATTATAATTGTACTTGGATTTTTACGCTTGCAACTTCACTGGCATAATTTAGTTACACAAGATTTTGGTATTGCTTTGTTTGCTACTTCTTTTTTATTGGTAAGCCTTGTTGTTATATCATTAACTGCAAAATATTTAAATACTGTTGAGGAAAAACGAAGCCGGGCTGAAGAAAAATTAAAAATATTGGCCAAAACAGAAAGCGAACAAAAACTTCAATTAGCCCTCGCCTCTCTTGGTGACAATGTATGGGAACATGATTTTATTGCCCAAAAAACAATTTTTACCAATACAAATCAAAACCTGGCAGCTTTTAGAAATGATGGTGTTCAAAATATTGAACAGCTGTGGTGGAATTCCACCATTAAAGAAGACAGGTATGTACTTGAAGAAAATGATAGAAAATATAAGGCAGGCATTATAGACCGCCATGCTTTGGAATACAGGCTGATTCATAAGGATGGAACAATAAAATGGGTGTTAGACAGAGGAGTTGTTATTGAGAAAGACAGTGCCGGTAAGCCACTTAAAATTATTGGTACGCATACAGATATTACGGATAGAAAAAATGCCGAAGCCGATTTAAATAAAATGCAGAAACAGTTTCAGGCCTTTATGCATCATACGCCTGCTATGGCATGGATCGTAGATAATAAATCTGTTTATCAATTTACCAATGCAAATTATTTAAAAACATTTTATAAAAATAGTGCTGGTAATAATGGTCATCAACAATTAGAAGGTAAAAGTTTTTACGAATTATTTCCCCATGAAATTGCGGAAGAATATAAACGCAATAACGATATTGTTTTTAACACCAATAAAATATTGGAAACAATTGAACCATCGGTAAATAAAGATGGCAGCAGTATAACTCTTAAAGTTTTTAAATTTCCTTTACAAATAAGCGATAATGTAACACTACTGGGTGGCATTGCAATTGATATAACAGATCATATTAAAGCCGAAGAAAACCTGAAGGTTTTAAACGAACAATTAACCTCTTCTAATAAAGAATTAGAACAATTTGCTTACATAGCCAGCCATGATTTACAGGAGCCATTAAGAATGGTAAGCAGTTTTATGCAGTTACTTGATAAAAAATATAAACCACAATTAGATGAAACTGCAAAACAGTATATTGATTTTGCAGTTGATGGAGCAGAGAGGATGAAAACACTTATTCTGGACCTGCTGTCCTTTTCCAGAATAGGTACTGAAAAGCAGATAAACGATGCCGTAGATATCAATGTAATTATTAAGGAGGTAAAGTTAAATCTTGCGGCTTCCATTACAGAAAGCAATGCAAAAATTAAAGCTGGCACGTTTCCTGTAATACAGGCTAATAAGATACAAATGGTACAGCTTTTTCAAAATCTTATCAGCAATGCCATAAAATACCGCAGTGAAAGAACACCAGAAATTGAAATTGGTTATAATGATGAATCCACTCATTATATATTTTACGTAAAAGATAATGGGATAGGTATAGACAGTAATTATTTTGAAAAGATTTTTATTATTTTTCAGCGACTTCATAATAAAGCAGCCTACCCAGGCACCGGAGTAGGCCTTTCCATCTGTAAAAAAATTGTAGAAAAACATGGCGGAAAGTTTATAGTAGAATCGGAATCTGGCACAGGCAGTACATTTAATTTTTCAATCCCTAAAAAACAAAAATTATGAAAAACGCACACATCCTTTTAGTAGAAGATAACGAAGGAGACATTGTACTTACACAGGAAGTTTTTAAAAGCTCGGGCCTTAGCAACCCAATTTCTATTGCAAGAGATGGAGAAGAAGCTCTTGATTTTTTATACCAGCGAAATAAATTATCAGGTGCCGAAAGACCAGATTTAATTTTAATGGATATTAACATCCCTAAAATAAATGGTAAAGAGGTATTAACCATGATTAAAAAAGATAATGACCTGAAAACTATTCCTGTTATTATGCTCAGCACTTCTTCCGATGATATCGATATTCTGGAGTCTTACCGGAATCATGCAAATTGTTTTATAACCAAACCAATAAATTTTAATGATTTCAGCAAAGCAGTTATTGAAATAAAAAACTTCTGGTTCACTCTTGCTACTGTTTATACAAATAATAAAAAAAACAGTTAATGAGCTACGGTAACACAACATTTATTATAGAAGATAATCCCGGAGATTTAATGCTGCTTAAAGACCAGTTGGAGACAGCAGGCTGGTCGGCAGAATACAGCCTTAACGAAGGATTGTTAACTAACGCCATCGAAAGCCTCAAAACTGTAAAGCCGGTAGTTGTATTTCTCGACCTTAACCTGCCCGACAGCAATGGCCTGGAAACATTTCTTACCATCCAGGCTATAATACCCGATGTGCCCATTATAATACTTTCGGGCACCAACGATACCTCTCTTTCGTTACAGGCAGTACAGGCAGGCGCACAGGATTTTTTAGTTAAAGGAGAATTTGAAGAAAAATTACTTTTGAAAACTATTTTATACAGTATTGAAAGGAAAAAAAGCCAGCTAAAGTTAGAAGAAATAAATAAACGTTTTATTTACGCTTCTAAAGCAACTAACGATGCCCTGTGGGACTGGGACATAAACTCCCACGAAATTTTCTGGAATGAAAAGGTAAAAATGTTTGGCTATCATGATGCAGTAAGCAAAAACGACTCCTGGCGTATTAATAATGTGCATACCGAAGACAGGGAAAGAATTAATAAAAGAATGACAGAATTAATGCAAAACTCCGCAGACCAATGGAGTGAACAATACCGGTTTAGATGTGCCAATGGAACTTACAAACATATTTACGACAGGGGCTTTGTATTAAGAGACAGAAAAAACATGCCCTACCGTATGATTGGAACCATGCAGGATGTTACCGAACAGGTTATGCTGCAAAAAAAGCTGGAATTTGAAAAAGAGCAAACCCAAAAGGTAATTTTAAAAACAGCTATAGAAAGCCAGGAAAAAGAAAGGAACGAGATTGGCAGGGAACTGCATGATAATGTAAATCAAATATTAGCTGCTGCCAATATCCATCTTGGTTTGGTTAGAATTGGCAACCATGAAAAATCGCTGGAGCTGGTAAAAGAGGGGCAGCATTTAATAATGAAAGCCGTTGATGAAATACGCAAGCTTACGCACAATATTGTATCATCGCATATTGATGATATGGGAGTGATAATTGCCATTGAAAACCTTGTAGATGAAATAAATTCGTTACTTGCTTTTAAAATTGAATTCAAACACAATATTATAGAAGAGATTATCCCTTATCCTGTAGGGCTAACTGTTTTTAGAATTATTCAGGAGCAGTTGAATAATATTATGAAATATGCGTCCGCAACTAAAGTCTTTATCAACCTGAGTATAATGGATGACCAGCTTGTACTGAACATTAGTGATGATGGTGTAGGTGCAGCATTTGACGAAATAAAAAAAGGCATCGGGCTTTCAAATATTAAAAACCGTACAACTGCTTACAACGGAAAAGTAAGTTTTGAAACTTCGCCGGGCAAAGGCTTTAAAGTAAATGTGCAATTGCCGCTTGAGCTGCAAAAAAAATTAATTAATTAGATTTCGTTTCTCCGCTGGCCTGAGAAAAATAAAAATGGTATTACTTTAACAGGTAATACCATTTTACTTATTATTATTTTATAAAAAATGCTTATACTTCTGCCATTTCCGCCTGCTTGTTATATTTGTTGCGGTATTCAATTGGGGTCAACCCCGTAATTTTTTTAAATACGCCCCTAAAGGCTTTGGTATCGGTATAGCCTACATCAAACATTACTTCATTAATATTTTTTCGGCTGCGTTCAAAACTTCTTTTTGCTGCTTCTATTTTTACACGCTGCATATATTCAACAACAGTATTGTTAGTAGCTTTTTTAAACCTGCGTTCAAAACTTCGCCGGCCTATGGCAAATTTATCAGCCAAATTATCAACTGTAATTTTATCAGGATAATTTTCTTCAATAAATTCCTGTGCTTTTTTTATCTCATCGTCTTCATGTTCTTTCTGCCCCTGGAACATCATAAATGCATTCTGGCTGTTGCGGTCAATCTCTATAGCAAAAAATTTAGAAGCCAAAATAGCAATATCACGGTTGGTATATTTTTCTACCAGGTATAATAATAAATTCCAGTAACTGTTGGCGCCGCCGCTGCTGTATAAACCATTTTCCTCTGTAATAATACTTCCATCAACCAGTTCAACATCCGGAAACATATTTCTAAACTCGTTGGCGAACAACCAGTGCGTACTGCATTGCTTGCCTTTTAATAAACCTGTTGATGCCAGTAAAAAAGCACCGATACAAAGTGAGGCCACTTCTGCCCCATTATAATATTGGTCCTGTATCCAGCCAACAAAATCTTTATTAAGTTCTAATGCATTTTTTATATCTCCGCTTAATGCAGGAATAAAAATAAGATCAGTCTTTTTTATATCTTTTATAAGGGCATCGGCATGTACCGAAAACAAATTGTTATCTAATTTTACTTCTTTTTTAATTGCCACTAACTGTACATTAAACAATGGTGGCTTTCCCTCGGCCTGTAAAAATTGGTTTACTGCTGTAAACATATAACGTGGGTCGGCTATTGCTTCTATCACTGCGTTTTCTGCAACTAATATTGATACATGTTTCATTTTGTAAATTAATTTTAAAAAATAAAGGTAGAAATTCTTTCTGTCGCAATCAACCCTTTTTTGGTCGTTTTTACACATTCTCAATTTCAACTTATGAAAGTATGTTTGTGTTGTTAATTTAATTAATCAGTTATGGAAAAATTTATTTTAGATAAAAGCATTAAAGTGTTCTATATAACAGCAACATCTTTTCCGGATGGAATTTTAGCAGCGCATCAAACATTGCATACTTTAGTAAATGCAACAGGCAGTAGAAATTTTTTTGGTATCTCCTACCTGGGTAAAGAAGGGAAAATAATTTATAAAGCTGCGGCAGAGGAAGCTTACGAAGGCGAAGCAGAAAAATTGGGTTGCGAAACATTTATAATTTCTGAAGGAAACTACATAAGCAAAACTTTAAAAAACTGGATGAAAGATGAAACAATAGTTGCAAAAACTTTTCAGGAATTATTGTTGCATCCACGTCTTGACAAAAAAGGTTTTTGCCTTGAAATATATTTGAATGACACAGATATGCTATGCCTTGTAAAAATTCTTGAAGATGATTGAAGTTTTTAAAACAAATATTATATGCCCTCAACAGGCAGATCGTTTAGTGGAACTGATACACAAAACCTTTACCTGTTACCGGGCAAACTTCGACCTTGATGATTGTGATAAACTGCTTCGTGTAGTAAACAATAGCGGTAACATTCCATTGCCGCATTTTATTGAGTGGCTAAAAAAATACAATTGCAATGTTGAAGTTTTACCGGATAATTAAAATAAAAATTCTTTAAAAAATAAATGACACAAATAAATTCTTACTTAACTTTTAATGGCAATTGCCGGCAAGCGATGACGTTTTATAAAACTTGTCTTGGTGGAGAACTAACATTTCAAACTATTGGCCAATCGCCAATGGCAGATAAAATGCCCGCAAAAATGAAAGAGTGCATACTGCATGCCGAACTAAAAAAAGATACTTTAGTAATTCTGGCATCTGATATGGTAAGTGAAGATGGATTAATAAAAGGAAATTCCGTTTCTTTAATGCTTAATTGCGGCAGCGAAAAAGAAATAAAAACTTTTTATTCAAGGCTCGCCAGTGGTGGTGCATCTGTTCACCCTTTGGAAAGCACTTTTTGGGGAGCTTTATTTGGTGGCCTTACCGATAAATTTGGAAATAACTGGTTATTACATTTTGATAAAAAACAAAAGCAATAAACATTATGTCATTTCAAGCCTATATTGATAACATTAAAGCAAAAACAGGTAAATCTCCTGAAGATTTTAAAAAAATTGCTGAAAAGAAAGGCCTGCTTAAGCCCGGTGTAAAGGCCGGAGAAATTGTTGCCTGGTTAAAAAAAGATTTTGATTTAGGCCATGGCCATGCAATGGCAATTTATGCTGCTTTTAAAGGAAAGAAAGAATAAAATTTAATGAATATGCAACCAACAAACACAGCACTAAGCCAGCAATTTTCCGGAGGCAATTTTAAATTCGCCTACGATTATTTAGCCGAAGATATTGTATGGAATATTATAGGTGATAAAATACTAAAAGGCAAAAAAAATGTTATTGCATTTTGCGACAGCACTGCCGCTTACTTTGCAACTGTAACTACCAAGTTTACTACGGGCAATTTAATTGCGGATAGTAATTGTGTTGCCATTGATGGCACTGCCGAATTTATCAATAAAGAAAACAAGATAACCCATGTTTCTTCCTGCGATGTGTACAGGTTCGAAAATGGTACATTAAAAGAAATAACTTCCTATTGTATTGTTACAGATAAAAAATAAAAACAAATTATTATGAAAGCAACAAAAATTATTTTCTGGGTTTCCACTATTATTATTTTCTTATTTGAAGGTGTAATGCCAGCATTATTCTCTCAGCAAAAAGAATCTATTGAAGGGTTTACACATTTAGGCTATCCTGTTTACTTTGTTACAGTACTTACTGTTTTTAAAGTTTTAGGAACGCTGGCTTTAATAATTCCGCAGGTGCCCAAGCGTATTAAAGAGTGGGCTTATGCAGGTTTTACATTCGATTTTTTATGTGCCAGCATAAGTTATTTTGTTGTGGATGGTATTGTATTTTTTGCTTTTTTCCCATTGATCATACTGGCAATTTTAATGGTATCATATTTTAGTTATCATAAATTAAATAAAACAGTATGAGTATCTTCATTATCATTTTAGTGGTGCTGCTTAGTATCATTATACTTTTCTTATTACTTGCCCTTATAATTAAAAAAGATTTTAAGCTGGATAAACAGATCATCATTAATAAATCTAAAACAGAAGTATTCAATTACCTTAAAATGATAAGGAACCAGGAAAAATACAGTGTGTGGGTAATGAAAGACCCAAACATAAATATTGTTTACACTGGCGCAGATGGCACTGTTGGTTTTACTTCTTCATGGAAGAGTGATGATAAAAATGTAGGCATTGGGGCACAGGAAATTATTAAACTTAATGAGAATGAAAGTATGGAAGTGGAAATACGTTTTAAAAAACCTTTTGAGGCAACCAATTATGCCCGAACAACTTTAAATGCTGTTACAAATAATCAAACAAATGTGAGTACGACATTTATGGGGAAACAAAAATTTCCTATGAACGTGATGAACTTATTTATGGATAAACTCGTTGGAAAAGATATGCAGCAAAACCTGGTAAATATGAAAGTCAATATTGAAAAACAATAAATTTATTTTTTTATTATAAATTTTTTATCATGGCAATCAATAAAAATGTTACTGCAAAAACTGTAGATGAATACCTGCTTCAGTTTCCTGAAAATGTAAAAGAGGTTTTGGAAAAATTAAGAAAAACCATAAAAGCTGCCGCACCAAAAGCAGAAGAGATCATCAGCTATGCCATGCCTGCATATAAATACAACGGTGTGCTGGTTTATTTTGCAGGTTATAAAAATCATATCGGTTTTTATGGCACTCCTTCAGGGCACGAAGCTTTTGAAAAAGAATTATCCATTTACAAAAGCGGGAAAGGCTCAGTACAATTTCCACTCGATAAACCACTTCCGTTAAGTTTAGTAACCAAAATCGTAAAGTACAGGGTTGCAGAAAATGCGAAAAAAGCAAAAATAAAATCTGCAACTATTAATAATAAAAAATAATTAGCCCCTAAAAAAATATTAATTATGATTAACAGTGAGCCATTGATAACAGAAAGAACTTATTACGCTCCCATTGAAAAAGTATGGAAAGCGATAACAGATAATACTGAAATGAAAAAATGGTATTTTGATATTGCAGACTTTAAACCGGAAGTGGGTTTTGAATTTGAATTTAGTGGTGAAGGAAAAGAAGGAGAAAAATATTTGCATCTTTGTAAAGTGACAGAAGTGATTCCAGAAAAAAAATTAACTTACAGCTGGCGCTACGATGGCCTGGAAGGAAATTCATTTGTTACATTTGAATTATCTGCCGAAGGCGAAAAAACAAAATTAAAATTAACACATACAGGATTAGAAACATTCCCTGCAAATAACCCTGACTTTGCAAAAGAAAGTTTTACAGAAGGCTGGAATTATATTACGGGTACATCATTAAAACAATTTGTTGAATCTTAAAAAATAAATATTATGGCAAGCGTAAGCACTTATTTAAATTTTGCTACCAGCACAGAGGAAGCATTTAATTTTTACAAAACAGTATTTGGCGGAGAGTTTACAGCACCCGGCATAGGCGTATGGGTGACATGCCACCAATGGAAGGAATGCCACCTGCAGGTGATGATATAAAAAACCTGGTGATGCATGTAGAGTTACTTATAACGGGTGGGCATAAACTTATGGGCACCGATGCGCCGGAACAAATGGGGTTTAAAGTAAATTTTGGAAACAATATTTATATAAACTTGCAACCCGATACAAGAGCAGAAACTAAAAAATTATTTAATGGACTTTCTGCCGGTGGCAAAATTGAAATGGAATTGCAGGATATGTTTTGGGGAGATTACTTTGGCAGCTGCACCGATAAATTTGGTGTGCAATGGATGTTTAGCTGTAACGAAAAAGCATAACTCGTTGCAGTTTTAAATTATTAAGACCCACAGTTAACACTGTGGATTTTTTTATTGCTGCCCCTCAATTACAAGGGCCAGTTTTTTTGCATTCATTATTTCAATTTTCTTTTCAGAAAAACGTAAAATATTTTCTGCAGAAAATTCATTCATCATCTTAAATAAAGTTTCATAAGTGGTACCTGTGTAGGATGCTAAATCCTGGCGGGATAAAACAATATTTAAATACCCATTTTCATCTTTACCAAATTTTTCCTGTAAAGTAATTAATGCATAAGCAATGCGGCCTTTTGTACTCATGTGGGCCAGGTTTCGCATACGCTTTTCCGATTCTTTTAATTCTGATGCAAAAAACATCAGCAGCTTATACATATAATCGGGATTTACTTTTAATGTAGCAGTAAAAAAATCCATATCAATAAAACAAACTTCAGTACTTGCCAGTGCAGTACCCGATACAGGATAAACAGTATCACTGCCTAAACCACGGTGTCCAACAATTGCTCCTTTATTTGCAAAACGTAATATCATTTCTTTTTCCTCATCCCATCGTTTATGCACTTTAATCAAACCCGAATGAATAAAGAACATTCCCTTTACCTCATCGCCTTCTTTAAACAGCATCTGCCCTTTTTTTAAGTGAAACACCTTTCTGTTGGCATCAATTGCAGGCAACCATTCTTTATTGCATGATAAGCAAAGCGTACAGCTTTTTAAATCACATTTATATTTTTTTAATACCATTTTATATTTTTTAACTTATAGAGTCCAAATTTAAAATAAAATATTTACAGTCAATGTTTTACAATAAATATGCCTGTATTTTTTATGATATTGTAATAATTTTAATATTTATAATTTAATAAAATTAGAATTGTTTTTTAAATTTAAATTCTTATTTTTATGATATAAAATATATTTTACCTACTTTTTAAAATAAAGACCATAAAATAAGTTAGATATATTTAATTACAATTCGATTGCTTGCTGCATTTTTCATTTTTTAAAATTGCAGCATGAATATACTAATAATTGGCAACGGAATGGTAAGCTATAAGTTTTGTGAAAAACTTATAGCCAAATCTTCTAACTCCTCTTTTAAAATCACCGTCTTTGGTGAGGAAGTGAGGCCCGCTTACGACAGGGTACACCTGAGTGAGTATTTCGCCGGTAAATCTGCCGAAGAACTTTTGATGGCACTGGCCAGTTGGTATGCCGAAAATAATATCACCCTTCATCTTGGCGACCCCATTGCACAAATCAACAGAACAGAAAAAACCGTTGACTCTCATAAAGGGCTTACTGTTCCTTACGATATATTAATTCTTGCCACAGGTTCTGCAGCTTTTGTTCCACCAATTCCCGGTACGGAAAAAAATGGTGTATTTATATATAGAACAATTGAGGATTTAGAAATGATGACCGCCTGGGCAAAAAGAGCAACCAAAGGCGCTGTTATTGGCGGCGGACTTTTAGGATTGGAAGCAGCCAAAGCAATGATAGATTTGGGTGTTACCGATACATCAGTAATAGAATTTGCCCCTCGCCTTATGCCAAGGCAAATTGATGAAGTTGGAAGTAATGTATTGAAAGCAAAATTAGAAACACTGGGTTTAAAAATTTTAACCAACACCAATACTTCACAAATTTTAGGCGATGATTGTATAACAGGAATGCAGTTTGCAAACGACAGCAAAATTGATGTGGACATGCTGGTAATTTCTGCAGGTATTAAGCCCCGTGATGAACTGGCAAAATTATGCGGACTAACGGTGGGGCAAAGAGGCGGTATTGTGGTAAACGAAAAATTACAAACCAGCGACGAAAATATTTATGCCATTGGTGAATGTGCTTTGTTTGAAGGCATGATTTACGGATTGGTTGCTCCGGGTTACGAAATGGCAGATGTGGTAGCTACTAATTTAACCAATGCTGAAAAACATTTTTCTGCCTACGACATGAGCACCAAATTAAAATTAATTGGTGTGGATGTGGCCAGCTTTGGCGATCCGTTTGCTAGCGGCGATGGCATTACTTCTATTGCTATTAACGACACCAACAAAGGAATTTACAAACGTATTAATATAAGTGCCGATGGCAAAACTTTATTGGGTGGCATATTAGTAGGTGATGCAGAGCAATACAATATGCTGTTGCAGACGGTAAAAAATAAAGTGGTACTTCCTCCCAATCCCGAAGATGTTATTTTAGGAAGCCGTGGCGGCGAAGATGCCGGTGCAGGTGTAACCAGCTTGCCGGAAGATGCATTGATATGCAGCTGCGAAGCAGTTACAAAAGGAATGATATGCAGCAGTGTTACAGAAAGTAACTGCGAAACCGTTGATGCAATAAAAAAATGCACAAAAGCGGGTACTGGTTGTGGTGGTTGTGTGCCCATGATAAAAGACCTGGTTACTTATACACTGAAAGCATCAGGCAAAATTGTACACAATGTATTGTGTGAGCATTTTGCTTACAGCCGTCAGGAGTTGTTTGATCTGGTAAAAATTAATAAACTAAAAACTTACGATGACGTATTGAATATGTTTGGCAAAGGTGATGGTTGCGAATTATGCAAGCCACCCGTAGCTTCTATTTTAGCAAGCTTATGGAACGAAATTATTTTAAAGAAAGGTAACGACACTGCACAGGATAGTAACGATCGTTTTCTCGCCAACATACAAAAAGGTGGCACCTACTCTGTTGTACCCCGTATACCCGGTGGAGAAATTACGCCTGATAAATTAATTGTGATTGGACAGGTTGCAAAAAAATATAACCTCTACACAAAAATTACCGGTGGCCAGCGCATAGATTTATTTGGAGCACATTTATCTGACCTGCCTAACATTTGGGAAGAATTGATTGATGCCGGATTTGAAAGCGGCCATGCTTATGGCAAAAGTTTACGTACCGTGAAAAGTTGTGTGGGCAGTACCTGGTGCAGGTTTGGGCTACACGACAGTGTTAGTTTTGCAATTCAGATTGAAGAAAGATACCGTGGCCTTCGATCCCCCCACAAATTAAAAGGCGGCGTTAGCGGTTGCATAAGAGAATGTGCTGAAGCACAAAGCAAAGACTTTGGCATTATCGCCACCGAAAAAGGTTGGAACCTTTATGTATGCGGCAATGGCGGCAGCAAACCACAACATGCTTTATTATTAGCCACTGATATTGATGAAGAAACTTGTGTAAAATATCTCGACCGTTTTTTAATGTTTTATGTAAAAACTGCCGATCCGCTTACCCGTACTGCTACCTGGTTAAATAAAATGGAAGGTGGCATTGCCTATTTAAAAACTGTAGTGATTGATGATGCACTAGGCATGAATGCACAATGGGAAGCTGACATGGCCAATCATGTAAACACTTACGAATGCGAATGGAAAGCAGCCATAGAAACACCGGAGTTGCGCAAGCGTTTTTCACATTTTGTAAATGCGCCTGCAGAAAAAGATCCTAGTGTGAAATTTGATGTGATGAGAGAACAAACAAAAGCTAAGGACTGGAAAACTGTTTCTGAATAATTTTTTTTTTGAACCCGGCAGCAGTGCTTCTATCATCTTCATTGGCAGAGTTTATCCTGAGGAAATAAGGACACTCTTGTACAGAAGTAACATTACTGAACATTAAAAGCGAAGATTAAAATTTTATAAAATGATTGAAGAAAAATTAGAGACGTTGAATAACTCCCCTTTAGAGGTTGGGGGCTCTTGGTTTTTTGCCTGCACCGTAAATGATGTTCCTTTCAACGGTGGTGTATGTGTAAAATACAATGAAGAACAAATTGCCTTGTTTCATTTTAGCAGGAGAAATGAATGGTATGCTACACAAAACGAATGCCCACACCGTAAGCAAATGGCTTTAAGCCGTGGTATGATTGGCTCACAGGCCGAAGAGCCAAAAGTGGCCTGCCCGTTTCATAAAAAAACTTTCTCCTTAAAAACAGGCGAGTGTTTAAGTGGTGATGAATGTGCTATTAAAACCTATCCGGTAAAAGTAGAAGATGGAAAAGTATTTATCGGAGTAGAATAAAAAATATTATGCTGTATGAATCATGACTGAAACAATATTGTTAATCATTAAAAAAAAATTATGGTAAAGTAGCAATGCCGCTTCGTTTAGAAGCAAAAAAGACCCGGCAGAATTGAGGTCTAACCGGGCCTGAAGTCGATTCCAAATTGCAAACAATTTAAAACCAAAACAAAATTATGAAGAAAAAATTAAAAGCATTAAAAAGCATTACGCTTCTTACTCTTGCGGTTTTATCTTTTTACCAGGCCAATGCACAGCTTTTGGTAACAGGACAAATAAGAACCCGTACAGAATACAGAAATGGCGTGGGCACGCTAAAGCCTGCCGCTAACGACGCTGCTTTTTTTACTTCACAAAGAAGCAGGCTTACATTTAATTACAAAACAAACAGGATTATTTTACAAACATCGTTACAAGATGTTCGGCTTTGGGGGCAGGATGCCTCCACCATCAGCAATGCAGATGGTAACAAATTAGGATTACATGAAGCATGGGCAGAAATCATTTTAGCCAACAAAAAAGATACATCATTCAAAAAATCAGCGGTAGAATATTTTGCAGTAAAACTAGGAAGACAGGAATTGGTTTATGATGATGTACGTTTATTAGGCAACTTAGACTGGTTGCAACAGGCCCGCCGCCATGATGCAGTAGTTTTTAAATTATTGAATAAAAGCTTACAGTTAGATGCCGGTTTTGCATTCAATCAAAACAGCGATGTATTTAATTACAACGGCACTTATTATACGCCGGCGAATATATCTCCCTTTGTAAAAGACAGTAAAGGTTTTTTAGTTGCTACACCTGCCGGATTAATTCCTTTAATGAATGGCACTGGCAACAGCAGCAAAACAGGTAATCCAGCTTTTGTAAATGCACCTTCTACCAATGGCATGAACCAAAATTATAAAGCACTGCAATATTTATATGCCGCAAAAACTTTTAAAAACACTAAAGTAAGCGGCTTGTTTTTAGCCGATCATTTTGGGAAATATATTTTAGACTCTGTAATAACTTCTACTGCAAGCGGCAATGGTTATGTGTATGGCAGAAGGTTTAACCAAAAAGGAGTAAACAGCCGTATTACTACAGGCTTATTAGTTAGCAGTCTGCTGGATAAAAAGAAAACACTTTCAGTAACAGCTGGTGCATACTACCAGGGCGGTAATGATAAAGATGGTAATAGTTTAAGTGCCTATACTTCTACCCTTACATTATCATTTACTAAAAAGAAATTTACTTATACATTGGGTTGGGATTACGTAAGTGGTAACGATGCCTTTTCAAGTTCTACTACCAATCACCGCTTCGACCCTTTATATGGCACTCCGCATAAATTCTGGGGCTATATGGATTACTTCTATGTAGGCACAGGTTCTCCCGCAGGAGGTTTAAGCGATCCTTTTTTTAAAGTTAAATATAGCAGTAAAAATAAAAGGTTTACAACCGGTTTAGATTATCATTATTTCTGTTTGGCAAAAGACATGAAAGATGTAAACGGTAATGCAATTAAAAAATATATCGGCAGCGAATTTGATCTCGTCAGCAGTTATGCTTTAAATAAAATAACCAATGTGGAATTTGGTTTATGTGCAATGGCTGCTGCAAAAAGTATGGAGTATGCAAAAGCCATTACACCGGGCACGGCAAAATTAACCGGCTTATGGAGTTATGTAATGATAAGTATTAAACCAGAATTTCTCTTTAAGTAAGGGCACTGCATCGCATTTTAATTTAATCTTTAAAAACAATCAGTATGTCATCAATAATAAATAATCAACCACTCACTAAGCTCAATATATTTTCTGGCAAAGGTATCCAGATGAAAACTTTTCATATTACCTGGCTCACCTTTTTTGTTTGTTTCTTTGGCTGGTTTGGTTTAGCACCGCTGATGCCCACCATTAAAGAAGATTTACATTTAGATAAAGGGCAGATAGGAAATATTATTATAGCTTCTGTATCCGCAACCATTATTGCCCGTTTATTAATTGGCAGGTTATGTGACACCTGGGGGCCACGTAAAACTTATACAGCATTATTATTAATTGGTGCTATACCGGTTATGTGTGTGGGCCTTGCAAAAGATTATACTTCGTTTCTATTATTCCGATTAGCTATCAGCATCGTTGGAGCATCATTTGTAATTACACAATTTCATACTTCGCAAATGTTTGCTGCAAATATAAAAGGTACAGCCAATGCAGTTGCTGGTGGGTGGGGCAATTTAGGTGGCGGTGTAACCAATATGATTATGCCATTAATTTTTGCAGCTATTGTTGGCTTTGGTTATACTAAACATGATGCATGGCGCTACGCAATGATTGTACCCGGAGTAATGATGCTGGTGATGGCATTTTTTTATTACCGTTATACAAAAGATACAGCGGCTGGTAATTATGATGAGATAAATAAATTAAAAGCTGTAAAAGGAAAAACAGATTACAGTGTTTTAAAAGACTGGAGAATTTGGGCATTGTCTTTAGCCTACGCTGTTTGCTTTGGTATGGAAATTACATTTGATAATGTGGCTGCATTGCACTTTGTACAGGAGTATAAACTTAGCCAGAGCAGCGCAGGCTTTTGGGCAGGCATGTTTGGCTTTATGAATATTTTTGCACGTGCACTCGGCGGAATATTTGCAGATAAAGTAGGAAAGAAATTTGGCATGAGAGGCAAAGGCGTTTTACTTGCAAGTGTTTTATTATTAGAAGGATTAGGATTGCTGATGTTTGCTCAATCGGGTTCTTTCGGCATGGCAATTTTTTCTATGATTTCATTTGCGTTGTTTTTAAAAATGGCTAACGGTACTACTTATGCTATTACTCCTTTTATTAATGAAAAAAATGGTGGCCTTGTTGCAGGTATTGTTGGTGCAGGAGGAAATTTGGGCGGTATGATGTTTGGCTTTTTATTTAAAAGCAAAAACATTACTTACTTGGATGCCTTTAGTTATATCGGCTACATTGCTATTGCGGTTTCCCTGATAGTTTTGGTAACAAGATTTACAAAACCAACAGCCGTTGAAGAACTTCAACCGACTGCGGCGTTGGCATAAAATATCGTTTTTAGTTATGCTTTTAATAAAACATAATTAAAGATGAATAAAGAATTAATGCACAAGAGTGCGACGCCAATGAAGTTTAATAAAGAAACTTCAGCTTGGTTCAAAAAAATAAAAGATAAAAATTTTGATTGATTCCAAAAAAATAAAAGAGGCTGCCTTAATCCCCCCTTCGGGGGGCGGGGGGGCTTCTACCTGCTGCTACTGCGGCGTAGGCTGCGGCATTGTGGTAACCAAAGATGTTCATAACAATATTACAGTTAAAGGTGATGAAAGCCATCCTGTAAATAAAGGCATGTTGTGCAGTAAAGGAATGAACCTCCATCATACCGTAAATGATAAAAGCGACCGGTTATTATTTCCTCAAATGCGGTACAATAAAAATATGCCATTGCAAAGAGTGAGTTGGGATACGGCATTGGAAAGAACTGCGGCAGTTTTTAAAACTTTTATAAATAAATACGGACCGGACAGTGTTGCTTTTTATGCAAGCGGACAATGCTTAACAGAAGAATATTATGTTGTAAATAAATTGATAAAAGGATTTATTGGTAGTAATAATATTGATACTAACAGCCGCCTGTGCATGAGCAGTGCAGTGGTAGGTTATAAAATGAGTTTGGGTGAAGACAGCGTGCCGGTGAGCTATGATGATTTGGAATTGTGTGACGTGATTTTTGTTGCAGGTGCAAACCCTGCCTGGTGCCATCCCATTTTATGGAGAAGAGTGGAAACGGCGAGAGAAAAAAATCCTGACATAAAAATTATTGTAAGCGACCCACGTAAAACACAAACCTGTTCTTTGGCCAATGTGCATTTACAATTAAATCCCGGTACAGATATTACTTTGCACCATGCTATTGGAAGATGTTTAATTGAAGAAGGAAAAATTGATTTTGATTTTATTAATGACAACACCAATGGTTTTGTACAATATAAAGAAACTGTTTTTGAAAGAACTGTAGAAGAAGCGGCAATCATTTGTGGTGTTAGCGAAAATGATATTCGCTTGGCGGCTTTATATATTGGCAATGCCAAAGGTTTTATTACCATGTGGACGATGGGATTGAATCAAAGTGTGGTGGGCACCAATAAAAATTTATCTCTTATCAATTTAAATTTAATTACCGGGCAAATAGGAAAGCCAGGCGCAGGGCCGTTTTCATTGACTGGTCAGCCGAATGCAATGGGCGGCAGAGAAGTTGGCGGCTTAAGTAATTTATTACCTGCACACCGTGATTTATTAAATGAAACACACCGCAATGAGGTGGAAAAATTTTGGCAAATTCCATTAGGTACCATCAAACCAACACCCGGGCTAACCGCCACCGAGATGTTTGATGCATTGAATGATGGTAAATTAAAAGCGATTTGGATTTTATGCACTAACCCACTTACAAGTTTGCCAAACGTACGTGTTGCAGAAGCTGGATTGAAGAAAGCAAAATTTGTAGTAGTGCAGGATGTGAGTAATAAAGTAGAAACATTGCAATATGCCGATGTGGTTTTGCCTGCTGCTTCGTGGACGGAAAAAGAAGGTACGATGACCAATGCGGCACGTTATATTTCTTACTTAAATAAAATTACTGATGCCCCCGGCGAAGCATTGCCCGATGCAGAAATTATTTGCCGGTTTGCAAAAAAAATGGGCTACCATGGTTTTGATTATAAAAACTTTGGAGAGATATATGCTGAGCATGCTGCATTAACTGAAGGAACTAATATTGACATCAGCGGATTGAGTTATGAGATATTGAAAGAGAAGAGAGCAGTGCAATGGCCGTATAAGAAAATAGGCAATGGGCAATGGGCAAAAAGTAATGAAAAGAATTTTGGCACACCGAGATTATTTACGGATCATAAATTTTTTACGCCTGATAAAAAAGCCAACATTCATTCATTTAGTGATGAAAATAAATCGGAGGCGTTAACACCTGAACATCCGCTGATACTCACTACCGGGCGGATTCGTGACCAATGGCATACGATGAGTAAAACGGGTAAAGTAAATAAACTCAATCAGCATATCAGCGAATCTTTTTTAGAAATCAATCCTGCGGATGCAGCTAAAAGAAAAATTAAAGACAATGATGTTATAGAAATATTTAACCATCGGGGCAATGTTAGGGTCAAAGCAAAATTTAGTCAGGATATAAAGGCCGGCGTAGTATTTATGCCGATGCACTGGGGCAAAATTTTAAACAGCGATTTAAACAGGGCAAATAATCTTACCAACAATTTAGTTGACCCAAAAAGCAAAGAACCCGATTTTAAATTTAGCGCCGTACAAGTACAGTTGTACAAAAAAGCAAAACAAAAAATAATTGTTGTGGGTGCCGGTGCAGGGGCTTGTGGTTTTGTAAAAAGTTACCGTGCACTAAATACTGAAGATGATATTGAAGTGTTCAGCAAAGAAGATTTTCCTTTTTACAACAGGGTACTTCTTCCAGATTATATCAGCGGCGTTTTGCCCTGGCATAATTTAATAAAGATGAGTGATGATGAAGAGATGGACCACCGGATAAAATTACACCGTGGTGTTAGTATTGAAAAAATTGACAAAGAAAACAAGAGTGTTACTGACAGCAATGGCGTTACACACTTTTACGATGTATTGCTGTTGGCCACTGGCAGCAGGGCCTTCATGCTGAAAGATGTTCCAAAGCTTAAGGGAATTTTTACCATGCGTAGCCGCAATGATGCGGATGATTTTAAAAATCATGTGGATGTTGCAAAAGAAAAAGTAATTATTGTTGGCGGTGGTTTATTAGGGATTGAACTGGCAGCATCGCTGATTGAAGTGGGTATAAAAGTTACCATCATACAACGTATCTCCCGTTTAATGGACAGACAATTAGATCCTTTGGGCAGTCAGCTGTTGCATGAAGAATTAACCAGTAAAGGCATTGAAATTTTTTATAACGATGAGATAGATCGTTTTTTAGGAGAAAAAAATATTTCGGGAGTACGTTTAAAAAGTGGTTTGCATATTAATTGCCAGGCTTTAGTTATTGCTATTGGTACGGTACCAAATATTGAAGTGGCAAAAGTTGCAGGCATAGATTGTAAAAGAGGTGTTGTGGTTGATGAATATTTACGTACAGGTGAAAAAGATATTTACGCCATTGGAGAAATCGCTGAGTTTAAAGGATTTCTATATGGCATTACTGCCGCTGCAGAACAGCAGGCCGAAATTGTTGCCCGCTTTTTATGCGGCGATATTTCTAAACATTACAGTGGCAGTTTACTGATGAATATTTTAAAAATGCATGGTACCGATTTATGTTCTTTAGGCCTTGCCGAAATACCCAACAACGATCCGGCTTATGAAGAAATTATTTTTTTAGACCGGGCAAAGCGCTATTATAAAAAATGTATTGTACACAACGATAAATTAGTTGGAGCAATTTTAATCGGTGATAAAAATGAATTTTTAGAATTCAAAAATCTGATCGACAATAAACTGGAGCTGAGTGAAAAACGCCTGCAATTGTTACGCAGCGGCAAAGCACCCGAACCGGTAATTGGCAAATTAATTTGCAGTTGCAATAATGTAGGCGAAGGAAATTTGATTAACAAAATTAAAGAAGGTTGTAAAGATCATGTACAATTATGCCAGCTTACCGGTGCAGGTATGGGCTGTGGCAGTTGCAGGCCCGAAGTAAAAACTATTTTGGATGGTTACGTAAATGTGATAAAAAAAGAAGACGGGATTTTAGTAACTTAGAGAAATACAAAAATGTAGCCACGGATTCCACAAATTTTCACAGATGAAAACAAAAATAGATAAAAACAATCCGTGCAAATCTGTGTAATCCGTGGCTAAAAAATAACCTGCCAAAGGCAGAGCACATTATCAACTATTATGCAAGAGCATTTTATAAAACGAACAACTTCTAATGACAAAGATTTTCAGTGGCTGATTAAGCAACTGGACCATGAATTGTGGAATGAGCTGCAGGAAGACCAGGCACAATATGACCAATACAATAAAGTGCCAGACCTAAACACTGTAGTGTTGATTTATATAAATGATCAACCTGCAGCAAGTGGTTGTTTTAAACAATACAATGCTGATACGGTTGAAATAAAAAGAATGTTTGTGGTAAAAGAGCATCGTGGCAAAGGCCTTTCAAAAAATGTTTTGCTTGAATTAGAAAACTGGGCTGTAACGTTAGGTTTTAAAAATACCATTTTAGAAACCAGCGTACACTTTATACCTGCAACAACATTGTATAAAAATGCAGGGTATAAAACTATTCCTAATTACGACCAATATGAGGGGTTGGAAGAAAGTGTTTGTATGAAGAAACCCCTGTCTCCGCCAGCTGACGAAGAACTTCAATTCGATGCTTCGCTTGCAGATTCAGGAAGTATTAATGAAACAGACTTGTATCATAAGTTTCTTAATCCAGCTTCGGGAGAAAGAGGTTTTTTTAATTTTGAAGAAGATTTTGTAGAGGAAAATATACGCTGCATTCCCATGATTGTGCGATTTAAAATGGATGCGTCTGGTATAAAATTAAAATTAGCGGAGTGGAGTAAATTTAAAATAGAAGAAAGACTCCAGCTGGCATTGCTTCCTTCATCCACCAATGAAGAAATAAAACTGTATCATAATCATCTATCCCAATTAATAGAAAAAAATACAGGCGGTAAACCAACAGCATTACCAATTGATGCAAAACCAGGTTGGGCAAATCTTTCCATTATTCCTGTTATACTTTTTGAAAAAGCAAAAGAATTTGATGTAAATATTACACCCGGTAAATGGAAAAACCTTACCAACCTGCAACGCTATACCTTACTAAAACTATGCAGGCCCGGGCATGAAAATAAAAATTTCCATAAAGCCGTTAAAGAGTTTGGTTTGTAAAAATTTAGCAGTAACGTTGTAAATTCAATTTGTATTACCATTGACCATTCACAACTAATCATTCATTATCATGCCTAATATTATTTCTATTAATTTTCGTGGTGGTATCATTTCTCCCGGAGATTTATATAATATTTTACTTGCGGCAGCTAAAAGTAAAGTGCAGTATGTCCGCTTTGGTTTGCGCCAGCAATTATTAATAGATTTAGAAAGTTACAGCATTCCTGATTTTACGGAGGAGTTGGAAAAACTGAATATTTCTTTTGAAACTGACAGCAGTAAATTTCCCAACATCATCAGCTCTTACCCTGCCGAAGATATTTTTATCCGCAATACCTGGCTCAGCGAAGGCGTTTACAAAGATATTTTTGATGCCATTGATTATACACCCACATTAAAAGTAAATATCTGCGACAGTAACCAGAGTTTTACGCCCATGCTTACCGGTAATATCAACTGGATAGCCGCATCCGAATCGCAGCACTACTGGCATTTGATCATCCGTTTTCCAAAAACAAATATTATTTACGAGTGGTACCAGTTGTGTTACACCAACGATATTCCTAAATTAACAAAATCAATAGAGCAATTGATTATTGCTAATCCATCTGCTTATATTGATAATGTGAATGCTGATGGCAACATTTTATTTTCATCAATACCTACAGAAAATTTAAACATTAAACCTGCAGAAAAAAAGGCTGAACTGCCACAATTTAATTTACCGTATTACGAAGGCCTTAACCGCTACGATAATAAATACTGGCTGGGTATTTACCGCAGGGATGAATTATTTAATGTTGAATTTTTAAAAAGCGTTTGCAAGCTTTGCCTGCAAACCAAGCTGGGCCAGCTTTGCTGCACCGCCTGGAAAACAATAATGATAAAGGGCATTGAAGAAAAAGATAAAGGCAGCTGGAATTCCTTACTGGAAAAATTTCAAATTAATATGCGGCATGCTGCCAATGAATTAAATTTTCAGGTAGAAGACAATTGTATGGAAGGCCTGGAATTAAAAAATTATCTGGTTAAACATTTAAGTATTGATGATACCCGTACGTTTGGCATTTGCATTGGTATAAAAACAAGAAAGAAAAGTGAAATATTCAGCAGCATATTGGTACGCAAAAGATATTTGGTTGATGTTTTGGGTATAAAGCTTTTTAAAGTGTATGATATTTTATGTGCGAAAGATTTTAATCCTAACGAAAGAACAGAAGAAATTTTCAGCAGCGGCAACCCAAAAATAGTTTTGCCCGAGCAACTTCGCAGGAGCGTTTTAAAATTTAATAACTACCGTGCCGGACTGAATAAAACTAAATCTGCCGGCAATGTAGCTGTAAAACCAATTAAAGAAAAGATAGCTGAAGAATATGTTTATCAATGCAGCAATTGTAAAACAGTGTATGACCCAATTGCAGGTGAACCGGATAATGCAATACCAGCAGGAACAACATTTGAAAAATTACCTGCAACTTATGTATGCAGCCTGTGTGAAGGAGGAAAAGAAAATTTCAATAAAATAAGTAAATCGGCTTTGGGCTTATAAGCCATTAATATCTGCATGTGCATTAAAATTGCGGAAATATGCTTTTTGATTATCGAGCAATGTAATTTCGCAAACTATCATTTGGCTTAAAATAAATTTCATGCTGTGCCTTGTTAATTTATTTTTTTGCTGTAACCCTGTAATTTTTTTTAAAGCAGCCGCAGTATAAATGCCACACAACGGTTCCTGCTCTTTATTATTGGTAAAAATATAGGCTTCGTATTTTTTACTCTGCTGATACAGTGCAAATAATTCTTTTAAAAGATTAGTTTCCATTAAAGGCAGATCGCAGGCCAGTAAAAATAAATCATCATCAGGATTTTGTAAATGCGCCGATAATACGCCAAGCAATGGCCCGTGAATATCAAGTGCAGTATTATCAACGATCAATACATCGCTTGCAAAAACTTTTGCATAATCATTTTGCTGCTTTTCATTTACCGAAAATTTTATGGGAATATTTATGGCACTCAGTTTTTCAAAAGCAGTTTGTGCCCATGTTTTTGCTTCATGCACTAATAGCCCCTTGTCGCTGCCCATCCGGCTGCTTTGTCCACCGCAAAGAATTATTCCCAGCATGAGGTTGTTGATTGGTTAATTGGTTTACTGGTTGATTAGTTTAGTAGTTGATTAAAATTGGGAAGCAGTTTTAATTTAATACCTAATTCCAAACCTGCCTGTCGGCAGACAGGTTACTAATTACAAATTCCTGCTTCAGCTTTGATGATGCGCAGGCGTATCAGTATGCCCCAAACTTTTTCCCGGTGCCACTACATCTCTTATCATTTGCTTTATCTCTTTTATTTCGGCAAAGCCGCCATATTCTTTTCTGTCGAAAATTTTTTTTTCATCAATATAAATAATATAACGTCCGTTTACTTCGCTGGGTTTAAGTGTAACTGCTCCAACTTCATCCGCAAAAGTGATTAATAGTTCCTGCGCCATGTAAGCGGCACGTAAAAGCCAATGGCATTTTGGGCAATACTCAATGGTTACACTTGGTTTCATTTTTATTTTAAAATTACAATAAAACTAAATCAATATAAAAAAATATAAATTTGTGCAATGATACAGGTAACTCATTTATTTGTCTATCCCATAAAATCGCTGGGAGGTTTTAGCCTGCAAACGGCAGAAATAACCAGCACAGGATTTAAACACGACAGAAGGTGGATGCTGGTGGATGAAAACAATTTATTTTTATCGCAACGCACCCATCCGAAAATGGCTTTATTACAAACTGCCGAAACCGTAATAGGCATTGAAGTGTTTCATAAAAATGATCCTTCACTTTTCATCACCATTCCATTTACAAATGAAAATAATGAACTAATTAAAGTACAAGTATGGGATGATATTTGTGATGCAATTGTAGTAAATAATTTATGCAACGAATGGTTTAGTACTATGCTGCAGATAAATTGTAAATTGGTTTACATGCCTGAAAATACAAAGCGTTTAGTAGATAAAAGATATGCAGGCAACGAAGAGATTACTTCTTTTTCAGATGGCTATCCTTTATTAATGATAGGGCAATCTTCGCTGGATAATCTGAATGAAAAATTATTGGAACCATTGCCTGTGAACCGGTTTAGGCCAAACATAGTTTTTACAGGTGGCCATGCACATATCGAAGATGAGATGAGGGAATTTACAATTAATGAAATTAATTTTCTTGGCGTAAAACCCTGCTCCCGTTGTGTAATGACCACAATTAACCAGCAAACTTCCAAAAAAGGAAAAGAACCTTTAACTACACTGGCTACTTACCGCATGAAAAATAATAAAATTTATTTTGGGCAAAACGTTTTGCAGCAGCTAAATGGTTTTATTAGTGTGGGAGATGAAATAAAAATATTAAAGAGGGCTGATATTTTTTTCTAACCATTTTAAAATGTATAAGTAGCAAACTATAAAAACTGTCAGGCTGAGCTTGTCGAAGCCGGACTCATGTTAAAAAGAGACAGCCTTCCTATCAACCCGCCTTCGACAGGCTCAGGCTGACAACTTATAACCTGTTACAGTTGAAGCAACCCCGCCTTGTACAAAGTATTCACGGGTTTATTATCCCAAAATAATTCAAAGTCATTAAGCCCTGCAGTTTCATAATCAACTTTTACTTCCTGCAAACTAAAAGTTTTAATATTTTTTATTGATAATTTTTCCAGCATTGCGGCTAACCATAAACCCTCTTCTTTATCTGTTTTAATTTCCAGCGTTTCTTTTTTTGTTTCAAAAGTTAACGAACACACTTCCCATTGATTACCTTTTTTTGATTTGGTAAAAATTTCAACTGCAGGTGCATTACCTAACCAAACCACTTTTGTATTGGGTTTTACAGCTGCATACTCTTCTTCCGTTAAAACTTTGGAAATATAATCAGCAGCAATAATTGTTTTAGGAGTTTTAAAATCAAACCATTTATGCAGCGGCACATCAAAGCAGGCAGCATGCATATAATTTAATAAAGATTTTTTTAAACCAAAACTAAAACTTTCATGATCGGCGCCGGTGGGGTCAAGGTGAACAATATCATTGTTGGCAAAGCTGCCAACCGCTTCCGTTAGTTTTTGTACTTTATATTTTTCAGGGTGCAATCCTACCGGGCTGTGTGCCGTCATGGTAAACAAATGCCAGAAAGCCGATTGTAAAACACCAGCCTCAAATAACTGCCGCACCATTTCTAATGAGTCAATAGTTTCCTGTGCCGTTTGTGTAGGAAAGCCGTACATTAAATACGCATGCACCATTATACCGGCTTCAGTAAAATGCTTGTTTACTTTAGCAACCTGTGCAACAGTAATTCCCTTATCAATTAGTAGCAACAATCGGTCTGATGCCACTTCCAATCCACCCGAAACAGCGATACAACCTGCAGCTTTCAACAGTAAACACAAATCACGGCTAAAGCTTTTCTCAAAACGTATATTGGCCCACCAGCTTACCACTAATTTTCTTTTTATAATTTCTAAAGATAAAGCCCTCATCAATGCAGGCGGTGCTGCTTCATCCACAAAGTGAAAACCATTTTGCCCTGTTTGCGCAATAATTTCTTCCATGCGGTTGCAGAGTAATTCTGCAGTGATGGGTTCGTATAATTTTATATAATCTAAACTGATATCGCAAAAAGTACATTTGCCCCAATAGCAGCCATGCGCCATAGTTAATTTATTCCAGCGGCCATCACTCCATAAACTGTGCATGGGGTTTACTACTTCTATTGCCGAAATATATTTATCCAATAAAAAATCGCTGTAATCCGGCGTACCTACCTGCCCTTGTTTATAATCGGTGCATGCAGTGTTGTTGATATATTGAACTTCGCCATCAATTAAAGTAAACGTTCTTTTTAATGCAGCAATATTTTTTTCTCCATTAATAAAATGAAATAAATTTTCTATTGGTGCTTCGCCGTCATCAAGAGTAATAAAATCATAAAATTCAAAAACCCTTTTATCAGTAAGCGAACGTAATTCAGTATTGGCAAAACCGCCACCCATACAAACTTTTACGTTTTGATAATTTTGTTTTATCCATTGACCGCAACGTAACGAAGTATATAAATTTCCGGGGAAGGGTACAGAGATACAAACCATTTTTGGTTGCAACGTTGCCATCCGCTTTTCTAAAATATCAATTAATATTTCATCTAAATAGGTATATTCTTTTTGCAACTCGCTGTACAATTCATCAAAGCTGTTAGCACTTCTGCCCAACTTTTCTGCATAACGGCTAAAACCAAAATGTTCATCCACGCATTCTTTAATCAAGTCGCTTAAATCTTCTAAATATAATGTGGCTAAATGTTTGGCTTTATCCTGATTGCCCATACTGCCAAATGCCCATAGCAAATCATCGGTTTGTGCAAAGCGGCTGGCTTCGGGCAAAAAATTTCTTTTACTTATTAATGCGGAGAGCTCCGGATTTTTTCCCTGCAAAAAATATATTACCGCATCAATGGTATTGATATAATCTTCCTGCAAAGCAATAATGCGTTTTGCATTGGCAGATATTTCTTTTGTTGAATCAATTGATGCAAATAATTTTTGTAACCCTTCTTTACAAAATAAGGCGATGGTAACCTCTATTCCTAAATCGGCCTGGTAAGCGCTTATCTTTTTTGTATTTAAAAACCCTTTTAAATAAGCGGTTGCCGGGTACGGAGTATTCAACTGCGTAAACGGCGGCGTAAATAAAAAGATAGAAGCGCTCAATGGGAATGTTTTGGGTGCAAAAATAAGATAATTAGATTTGGAAGCGGAAAGGCAAATAATCAACATTAAGTTTACAGTAGAAAGCTGAATGACTTTACTTACCTGCTGCCTTATTCACTACATAGGAAAAATATTCAATGATCAATGTTCAATACTCAATATTCAACTTTGCAGCTTTTGTAATCAAGTATTTTTTTATACTTTGTACTTTAAATTTTATTTATGCAAAGTAGAAAATTTGATCTTGAAGACAGGCTTGTAGATTATACCTGCAGAATGATCGATGTAGTGGAAGCATTGCCCAATAAACGGTCAGGGAATTATATTGCCGGTCAATTAATAAGATCATGTCACTCTCCCACTTTCAATTACGGCGAAGCACAAGCGGCAGAATCTCCCAAAGATTTCATTAATAAAATGGGAGTTATTTTGAAGGAATTAAAAGAATGCAGAACCGCATTAAAAGTTATTATTAAAAAAGAATTAATAAAACCCATAAAAAAATTGGATGGCGTATTTAAAGAAACCGAAGAATTAATTGCCATCATTGCCAAAAGTATTGCTACTTGTAAAAAGAATAATACGCTTTGATATTCAACTAAATGTTATCGAATATAGCCCTGCAAGCAAATACCATTCAAATCCCAACCCTCTGTATTTTCATTGAACATTGATAATTGAAAATTGAGCATTGAACATTTAAAATCAGAAAACCTATATCATAAAAACCAGCAAACAAATACTCTTCAAATCCCAACCCTATGCATTTTCATTGAACATTGAACATTGAGCATTGAGCATTGAATATTGAATATTTAAAATCATTAGCCTCAACCATAATACAATCCCCCAAAAAAAAGGCCCCACTCCTTTCAGAATGGGGCTCTACTATAAAATCAATCTCCTCCTTGGTTCCCCCTTCAGGGGGCGGAGGGGGCTTTA
>NZ_JANMUN010000059.1:0-3119 GCF_031391665.1 Ferruginibacter sp. | reverse complement strand
AGCCCAAAACTCTTTTTAAGGGTAAGGCGGCTTGAAAAAAAATAATTCACCAACAATATTTATTTAAAAATGGTATTTATCCCGGTTTTTTTCAGGGTGTAATTATTTTGAGCAGTCTAAATATTTAGAAGTAGTAAAATGAAACATTTAACCAATAATCTGCTTAACCTGGTTAAGGTTCAATGTTGTATTTGTGAGACAAACAATATACAACATGCAGGCAGCGGCGAAGATTATGAATATGATTGCAGTGCCGATATTTTTTCGGCGGTACAATGCAATACATGCGGTTTAGTGTATTTAAACCCACGTCCGAATGTTTCTGAGTTCGAAAAAATTTATCCTGAAAATTATCATGCCTTTGATTTCTCGGAAGAAGAATTTGGCTTTGTTCATAAAATCCGTTCCTGGTTAGAAGCTAAACGGCTTTTAGTATTTTGCCAGGAAGTTCCAACCAATGGTAAAATTTTGGATGTGGGTTGTGGTGATGGTTTTCATTTAAACCTGCTTCGTAAGTATGGAAAAAAATCCTGGACACTTGAAGGGATAGATATGGATAAACGGGCCATTGAAATGGCTGAAAAATCAGGATTAGTAGTTCATCAGGGAAGTGTTGAATCAATTGACTTACCAGCAAATACTTACGATTTGGCATTTACTATTCAAACAATTGAACATGTAGAAAAACCTGATGAAGTGCTGAAAGGTATTTATAAATTGCTGAAACCCGGAGGCAGGTTAGTAATTGTAACTGATAATACAGATTCACTTGATTTTAAATTTTTTAAAAAAAGATATTGGGGAGGCTATCATTTTCCCCGGCACTGGAATTTATTTAACAAAAATTCTTTAAGTAAACTTGCGCAAAAAACTGGCTTTGAAGTTGATTTAATAACTACACAGGTTAGCCCTGTAAATTGGGTTTATACTATTCATAACTGGCTGGTTGATAAAAATGCGCCAGGCTGGCTTATTAAACGCTTTACACTAAAATCAACAGTTTCATTAGCCGCTTTTACTGTACTTGATATTGTATTGCAAAAGTTTAAAAAAGGGGCTTTATTGCGTGCCTTTCTAAAAAAACCGATATAATAATTTAAAAAATTTAGTGTTTTATTGCTTTGTACATATTTTTAATTCTTCTCTTTAATAAACAGGTATCACATTGTGCCTTACAATTATTTTAGGTTCTTTACCCATTTTTTCAATTAAATGTTTTACTTTTTTCTGTGTACGCCAGTAAACATCTTCCATAAACATGTGCGAAAATTCGCCATTGCGCCCTACACTCAAAAGATTTTCTACTTTTGTAGATTGCTCAAAATCTTTACGCTCCTTTTCATATTCATTTAAAAAAACAGGATAAGCTATTGGGGTTCTTAAAACATTGCTGCCTAAAAATTTCTTTTTAGCATCTGGTATTATAGAGGTAATATGTTCTAAACAAAGTTCTGCCAGTTTTTCATCATCCATTGCCCAAATATCATCCCCTTTTTCGCAACCAATATCTACAGTAATAATTGTTTTGCCTTCTGGTGCTAACCAAGGCATTGAAATTGGCGCCTCAGTAAGGCGGAAGAAAGGAAATTGTTTTTCAGGAAACCACATTACGGTATCGGGTAAAATATTTCGGCCCTCAAATTTTAAATTTATAAAAACCATGGGCCTGTAGCGAAACTGTGAGGCACCTTCCAATGCTGCAGTACCCTTAACCAGTTTTGCCAGAATATTAGCAGGCGCTGTACTGATAACTGCTGATACTTCCTGAATAACTCCATTAACTTTTACTCCAATTACTTTCTCATTTTCAACCAAAATTGCATCTACTGGTGATTCAAGTTTGATAAAATCATCAAGGCCTTCGGCTAATTTTTCACATAAAGTAGAAATACCTCCGTTTGGATAAACATGCCATACCTGTGGGGTTTCGGGCTTTTCCCTGTTGTAACCACATGCAACTGCACGGCCAGTTAATTTGCCAGCAGTTTTAAGATAAAAAGTTCTTAAGGTACTTCCTCCAAATAAACCGTCTCCTAATGAAGCTGCTAATTTTTCTCCTGGTGCACCAGACCATGCTTCCAGCAAAGGCAAAGCTACTTCATCTGCCAAAACAGATCCATAACGTTGGCGAAACCAATCAGCTGCAGACTCAGGTTTGTTATTTTTTCCTATTGCTTTCAACCTGTCGGCTAACCAGCCAAAGCTCATTCTTGGAATTTTTACCAGCCCAAATGGGTAATTATAACTTTTATTATTTAGCCAAACTGCTTCACCGTAATGTTTTACCAATTTACAATCAGAACCAATACCAACGGCATTGGCTAATCGATTTGTGATAAAATGTGCCCCAAAATCGTAGCTAAATCCTTCTTTATCTTTAAAACTTGTAGCTAATCCGGCAATTTTTTTGCCACCTTCGTAAAGGATAAAAGGAATATTGTTACGGTATAGAAAATTGGCTGCAGTTAATCCTGCAATACCTGCACCAATAATGGCGACTGGTTTACCTGGTTTCATAATTAATAAGATTATTCGGGTTAAGTGAAATATCTGGGTTTAAGTGAATCTTTTAAATTTGCTTATGCTGCAAAACAATTATTACAAATAATTAAAGTGAAAATATTCAACTGTAATTTTATTGTAAAAAATAATTATGCTATGCATCTAAAGCAATATCAAACTAAGTAATTAAGGGGAGAGGAATAAAAGGTTTTTGTTTGATATGGGGTTTACTAACTGTATCTGACTAAATAAAAGCTAAACTAATTAAATAATTTAACTTTTGCAATACCACAAATAGAGATTTTTTAATTTTTAAAAAATTCTAAATCTCTATAGTAAACATAAAATTAAAAATATATTTATAATCTACTCCATTAAAGCCGTTATTGTTAAATTTAAAAAGGAAGCCTTATTGACGGGCTTCCTTTTTAAATTTATAATTATAAGAATTTAATTTTTTATTATTTTCAAAGTCTGCTTTTCCTGGCTGTTAAAATAAACAGTTACAAAATAAGCTCCTGCAGCAAACCTGCTCATGTCTATTTTCTCTCTTATATTACCATTAGTTGCTGGTAGCTGTTTTTGGTAAATCATTTTTCCCTGCTGATCGTTAATTG
>NZ_JANMUN010000008.1:0-6863 GCF_031391665.1 Ferruginibacter sp. | reverse complement strand
ATATTTTTAGTAATAAAAAATATTGCAAAATAAATTGCAGCAGCTGTTACAACCGCTTTTAAAGAATTAATGGTGAAAGGCTGCATTTTAAATTTGTAATAAATAAATCCCATGCGGATAGCATTGTACACGGTAAGGCTGATAAAGCCTGCAATGCCTGCACCCACCATACCATATTTTTGCGTGAGCCAGTAATTTAGCGGTATAGTTAAAAACAATAGCACCACTCCGGTTATAAATTCAAATTTCCAAAAATTACTGGTGTATAACATCTGGCTGTTTACGCCGGTACCCATATCAATAATAAATTTTAAGCCCAGTACAAGTATTACATATTTACCTGCCGTAAAAGTGGGGTTAATATTAAAAGCTGTATAAGCATCATCTATATTTAGCCAGATATTTAAAAAGATAAACAACGAAATAATAAGCATGTTGATGGAGCTGCGGCTGTAAATACGGCTGATCTCTGTTAAGTTTTTTTCTTTCCACGCCTGTGCAATATAAGGGCTTGTAATGGCTACAATGCTGCGTTGCGGTACAGATATAATGCTGGCAATATAGTTGGAAAAGGTAAAAATCGCTGCTGGCTCCAAACCTTCCTGGCGTGTTAAATTGATGCTGTCGAAATTTAAACCAAGGTAATACACAATACCACCTGCGTAAACAAACAGCATCATTTTTAAAATTTCTTTATAATGGGTTTTTGTAACGGGGCTAATGGTAACTGTTAGCGAAAGTAAATTTCTCTTGTATAAAAATGTAGCTAAAAAAATAACTAAAAGAACATAAGAAAAAACATACGACTTTACAAACTGGTCGAAGTTTATTACTTTAAGCATGAAAAGCACAATTAAAAAAGTTACTATCAGCCTGTTAACAGTTTCTTTTAAAAAACTGGGCGCCACCCCTTTTTTGCTGATATAACTTTGCACTTCAAGTATATAAAAAACAGTGTAAAAAAGTGTGTAAGGCAATATCCAGTAATAATAATCAATAAACAATGCAGAGGTAGTTTGAAACTTACGAACTACCAATGGTTGAAAAAAATAAGCCAGTAAACAAAGTATAGTGAAGCCTGCTAAGGAAGCAAATAAAACAAATGAAAAAAGATCGTTTTGTTTTTTGGGGAGATCCTGGTAGTAGGGGAAAAAACGGCCCATCATTGCCGGGCCACCTAAAGTACAGATGGAAAAAAATACCAGGTTAACATTTAATATTACCTGTATCAATCCATATTCTTCCGGTTTGAAAAGTCCCTGTTTTGTAAATAAGTAGGTATTGAGTGCGCCAAAAATAAAACCAACATAAATTAATAAAGAAGAAAATATACTCTGGCGCCTGATACTCATTGGGCTTTAGTTGTAATTTTATTATTTGTCAAATAATTGAATAAATTGCTCTGCAAATTGCTTTTGTAATGCGGTATAATTTATTGAAGTTATTGTTTTTTCGTTTTGCAACATTAAAAGCATTTTTTTAGCTAAATCATGCTCGTCTTCGGGGTTAAAAAATAAGCAATTTTCTTGTACCTGTTCTTTATGAAGAGGAATGTTCGAAATTAAAATAAATTGATTCAATGCTTTAGCATCTTCAGCAACGGTACCCCAGCCTTCAAATAAAGAAGGCTGAATAATAGCAACAGCATTTGCCATTAATTGCAATTGTTCGTTGCGGTCAATAAAACCTAAAGATAAAACCTGGTCTTGCAAACTGTTTTCTTGAATGTACTTTTTTATACTACTAAAAAAACCTGGATTCCTGTAATCTGATTCTTTACCGGTAAAAACCAATTGAAACTTTGGGAAGTGTTCTTTAAGTAATAATAATGCCTTTAATACAACAAAATGATTCTTGTGTTTCCAAAACTGGTTGGCTACAATAAAATATGGTTTTGTAATATTGAATTTTTGCTGCAAAGTTTCTAACCTTATCTGTTTGTACCTGTTGTCAATAAAACTCGTAAAACTCAGTATACGCTTTTTGTTTTTATTACCCGGATAAAATTTATCAAAATCAGCCGCTGCGGTTTTGCTGCTAAAAACAATAGGGTAGTTGGCATTTGCCATTTCTTTGTTAATCGCTTTTCTTGTGTACACTTCCAGTTTAGAAAAAAAATGAGGCAGGTAATACTCCTGAAAGTCAGGTATCCAGTAGTAACCATTAGTAATATTTTTATTACTCATATTGCTTGCCAGAGGGTATACATTTTTGCCGGCAGCATCAGGCAATTTTAGCTTAAACATTTTTTTGCCAATTATAAAACGGGAAAATTTGTTCAGTAATTTTTTGTGTAGCTCCAGTTTAAAACTAATAGGAAGAAAAGCAATATAAGGGTAGCCGAAATCTTTTATAACGTCAACAGAAGAATTCATATCATGTAAAACCAGCAACACAGGTTTGGTGTCATCTGCCAGTAAATTTAAAGCCCTTATTATATTTTGGATATAATAGGTGCCGCCAATCCAATCATCATTATACTGGTAAACCAATGTTATATGTTTTCTTTCAGCCATTTGCCGGTACTTTTTAAACCAGTTTCTATTGAAGTGTTATTTTTAAATCCTAAGTTAGTTAATAAACTAATGTCGGCCTTCCAGTTTAAAGGGTCACCGGGTTTAGTTATTTTATTAAAGGTTACCGTTTTTTCTTTGTTTAAAGAAGTACAGAATATTTCCGCAGCATCTTTTATGGTAGTTTCAATACCTGATGAAACATTTATAGCTTCGCCATTAAACAATCCTTTATCAATAATGCAGTTAATTGCCTGCATAAGATCTTGTATGTAAATAAAATCCCTGGTTTCGAAACCTGTGCCAAAAAGTTCAATGTTTTTTGATTGCAATGTTTTTTGATAAATATCCCAGAATAATTGCTTTTTTAAATTTTCGCCATACACAGAAAATATCCGGAGCATAATTGAAGCCGTATTGTAAAGACTGAAATATTCTTTACAAATTTGCTCTGCATATAATTTATGCCAGCCGTATGGAGATAATGGTCTTAATGTCATATTTTCTGTAACTGGTAAACTTACCGGGTTACCATATACAGCCGCTGAGGATAAATGGATGTATTTGCATTGAGGATTATGTATGCGAATGGCATCCAGAATTTTAATGGTATTACTCACATTCAATTCAAAATCGAGCAGGGGATTATTTATAGAAACGGGTACACTGCCATTACCACTTGCATTTAAACACAAGTCAAATTTTTCGGTTTCAAAAATTTGATTAAAATCAGTATTCACCCTGTTTAGTAAAAAAAAATTTGTATCGCCGGAAGTTAAAACATCTGCTCCCCAAACCTGGTGATCTTTAGAAAAAAAATGATAAGCATGTGATCCTATAAAACCTCTTGCACCTATTATTAATATTTTCATTTTTGTTTAACTGGTATTATTGTTGCAAATAAATAATTTGTTTAAAAATCAATACCATTATATAATTTCTATGATATTAGTTCTGGTATTAAAAACCTGCATGCCTTTTAATAATTTCAGCCGGTCATCACCTCTTAAAAAAGTAAGTTCTTTTGCCGGAGAACGGCTTTCAGCAAACTGTGCATCAGCAAACCCCTCCTCCGCCGATTTTATTTTTAAATTTTTCAATTTATCGTTTCTTACAAAATAGGCATTGTTTCCGTTACTGTTGCAGCCAATAAAACTGTACCCTTTTTCTGCAGCTAAATCACATACCGAAAGTAAAGATGTACCATAATATAAGTTTGAATAATGGGCATTGGTTCTGTAAAAAGAGGCGTCATAAGGGATTGTCAACGGGTTAGCGGCTCCAAAAACACTATTATACTCAATGATAACAACTACGGGGTTAATAACATTAATTTCTTTCCAAATCCAGTAATCATTACCATCAATATCAACATGAAGTAAGCCTGTTTCGCCGGTAAAATTATTTAGTGCTAATAAACTGTTGATGTTTTCTTTGGTAACAAAAATATCAAGTGCGGTTAAATTATAGCGCCAATACATATCTTCCTGCCTTACTTTATCCATATTTCTTTTACTGCCATCTATTATTAAGCCCCGCCAGTTATTATTTATTAATAGAAAACGGGTATTGCATTCTGTGTAATCTTCCACCCCAAATTCAATAAAAGTTTTACTTGAAATATCCAGGTAATTGCATAAGAAATTTATTATTCCATCATCTCCCCATTGCGAAAAAATTTTAAATTCAGCTTTCTGTATATCACCAAGTATTTGTTCAGCTTTAGCATTGTTTAATTCGCTTAGTATTTTGCCACTGTTTAATTTAAGCTGATCAATATCCTTGGTTTGTTTTTTAACCTTTACTCTCAAAGGGTTTAAAAGATTTAATATTTTAGTTAGCATGATAGATTTAGAATTGAGTTGTTGTGTACAACAAATTAGCAATTATTTTTTTATCCATTCAAAACAAACAAAAAGATGCTGATGGGGATTAAGAAAATGGGTGAACTTACCTTTAAAAGAAAGCTTATCAAACCAGCAGGCCAATGGAATCAGAATTCCCGAAAACATAAATCTCGGCTTATCTATTCCATTCATCGTTAAGTTTTGTGCAATATCTAAATCTGTTTTATTAACAATATATTTGTTTTGTAAAGTACAATGTGGCGAAAAGTAATTTTCCAGTTCATTAGGAACAAAGGGAATTTCTTTAGGGGAAATGTACCAGCCGTTTTGTTCTGCATCACTATTTATTTTATTCATAGCATCAGTTAACGCTGCATTTTTTTTGCCTGTTATACTGGCCAGTTTAAAAGAAAGTGTTCTTATTGTTTTAACAGATATATTAAGCAGCTTGTCCGTCAAAGAAGTTTTTCCATCCTGCCTGCTAAAAAAGAGTGGTTCGTAAACAAAAACTTTTGTACCCGTTTTTAACTGAGCAAATTGTTCAAAAAATTTGCTCAATTCGTTTGCTGACAAATGATGTAATAGGGCATGAATAACAACACCGTCTACTTCTTTTTTAAATGATGAAGCATCAGCCAGTTCATAAGTACAGTATTTTTCCTTATTAAATTGTTTGGCCATATTGTTAGCAATAGCAAGTTGCCCTTCCGAAAAATCGGTACCAATAACATGAAAATTTTCATCAGCTACCAACCTGCAAACCCAGCCGGAACCGCATCCGATTTCTAAAACTTTAACAGGCGACGAAGTGGCATTTTTAAGAATAAAAGTTTTCAGTTTTTTTAAATAAGGCAGCCGGATGATATGTTGCATATCAATACCCTGGGCCCAAATCTTTTCAATTATTCCAGCATTCGTATTCCACCATATTCTTTCGGCTTCGTCTGTGTTAAAATCTGATTCTATTATCCTTTTTGTTCGCATTTTTTTTGTTTACTTTAATTATTAAGTCTGGGTATTATCAAACTCCGGTTTAAATACCGGCATTCTTTTTAATATAATTAACTATCTTTAAAAATTGATTTGCCGATTATTTTTTTTAACCTGTAAGTTATCCCTCTTTTATAAACTTTATTAAATACGTATTTGTCTAATGTGGAATTTTGCCCAATTATTTCCGGCGATATTATATTGTCCAGCTCATATACTTTTTCACTGTACCATTTAGGTACTTTACTTAAATGACTGCCGCTATTTTCATTATAACCTAAATTAATTACCATGCTTAAATAGGGTAATACGCTCAGGCCCTTATTTATAAGCATTGTGTAAACCCATTGAGCATCCCAGGTATCTAAAGATTTATTTTTTGTATTGATAAAAACTTCATCATTATAATATTGTCGAAATTCAGGTAAACTTACCAACTCCTCAAACCTTTTCATTTCAAAATCATATTTGCTCCATGCCCTGCGCCAGCTTGCCCAGCCCCAAATATGCGGATAGATAGAAAAATAATAGGTTTCATTATTAACTTTCATTTTGGGCTCAATAAAATTGCTCCCGCCAATATGCATGATGCGGTTATCATCTTTATATTGATAAAGGAGGGTTTGGCAAAAAATAAAAAAAGATGCATTGGGTAAACAATCATCTTCTAAAATAATACCCATTTCTTCATTGGCAAAAAACCAATTGATAGCGGTGCTGACACCAACACCGCAACCTAAATTATTTTGTTGATAAAGTTTTTTTATGGAAACCGAAGGGTTATTTATTTGCCATTGATCTATTAATTCATGTACCACTTTACACTTTACTTCATCACTTTCATTATTTTTTCTTGCACCATCAGTGGCTACATATAAAACCGTTGGCTGATACAATGCAATAGCGTTAAGCACCTGTTGTGTGGTGGCAGGCCGGTTAAACGCAATTAATAAAACGGGGACTTTTAACATTTTTACTTTATGGCTTCTGCATATAAAGAATCTCTTTGCCTTGCCGCTAAATCAATGGCAGCATCAAACTCCCTGATTGCTGCATTACGCAATCCCATTTTTGTCAGCACATTAATCATGTTGGTTTCATCAAACATATATTTATGCTCTGTACCCATGTAGGCAATATAATTTACCCAATCTATCAGCGATCCAGTTTCATTAAATCCGGGAACATAAACTGGTTGGTTTTTTGAAGCAAAACTTTCGTCTTTATTGGAGTAAGCATCAATAAACAATCTTGCATTGGGTACACAGATTGAAAATACTCCATTAGGTTTAAGTACACGTTTGCATTCCGTTAATAAAATTTCAATTTCGTTGTAATGCAGGTGCTCAAATAAATGAGAGGAGTAAATTTTTTCAATACTGTTATCAGGAAAAGGGATGCCATTTCTTAAATCCCAAACCAAATCACATTTATGGCTGTTATCCAGGGTCGTCCAGCCATCGGTTCCTTTTTTTTCTCCTGCACCAATTTCAAGAAAAATCTTTTCCTGTTG
>NZ_JANMUN010000189.1:0-2243 GCF_031391665.1 Ferruginibacter sp. | reverse complement strand
GATGGTAATAAAAAGCAGCAAATAATAACTGCCCACTGTTGTTTTTTATAAATCTGAATAAAGATCCTGTAAAAAGCTACATGCCCTAAAAAACAAAAAAAGTTAAAGAATAAACTGTTGATATAATAATTGCCCCGGCTGAAAATGTTGCAAACCGAAAGGAATTTAATAATAATATTATTTCTTAAATCGTTCCAAAAAGATTGAAAAGAATCGAACATGCCGCCGTAACCCTGTGAGTATTGCGATTTAAATATATTGGTGAAATATTCTTTGGGGTCGGATAAAAGTAATTGATATTCCTTCCACCCTTCCCGGTTTACATCCCAGTAATCGTTGCCGGTATTGTATAAATTATACGAGATCCAGCCAATAGCTAATCCGGCAATTATTTTTGCCAAAAAAAGCACCAATATGTATTTATTGTTAAGCCCTGCGTTTTTTACAAACGAAACTTTTGTAATCAACCAGCAAAATACGCAGAGGTAAATCGTAAAAAGAATATAATCCAAAGCAGTAAATTTTCAATGTGGGAAGATAGTTAAAATATTTACTTTCCTTATATCTTAATAAACTATTACGGTGTTACCTTTGCACTTTCTAACTCTTTCTTCTAACTATTTATGGAAATAACAGTAAAAACGGCAGAGCAATTACGCATTACAGCAGATGAATTTGAATTGATAAAACAAAAATTGGGGCGTACCCCCAACTTTACTGAGCTCTGTTGTTTCAGCGCCATGTGGAGTGAACATTGCAGTTATAAAAATTCAATTAAATGGTTAAAAACCTTACCCCGTGATGGTAAAAAAATGCTGGTAAAAGCCGGAGAAGAAAATGCGGGGCTGATGGATATTGGTGATGGTTACGGTGTGGTTTTTAAAATTGAAAGTCATAATCATCCTTCTGCAATTGAACCTTTTCAAGGTGCGGCTACGGGTGTTGGTGGCATTAACAGAGATATTTTTACCATGGGTGCAAGACCAATAGCATCGCTTAACAGTTTACGTTTTGGAAATTTAAAGGAATCAAAAACACAACATTTACTTGCCGGCGTAGTGCATGGCATTGGCCATTATGGCAATTGCTTTGGTGTACCCACAGTGGGTGGCGAAATTTATTTTGAAGATTGTTACCACACCAATCCATTGGTAAATGCTATGAGTGTGGGCATTTTAAAAAATGGAGAAACTATTTCTGCAACATCAGGAAATGTAAAAGGCAATCCAGTATTTTTTGTAGGCAGTGCAACAGGTAAAGATGGTATTGGCGGCGCAAGTTTTGCCAGTGCAGATATTACAGCCGACAGTGCAGAAGATTTACCCGCTGTGCAGGTGGGTGATCCCTTTCAGGAAAAGAAATTATTAGAAGCCTGTTTGGAAGTGATGAATACCGGCGCCGTAATTGGTATGCAGGATATGGGTGCAGCCGGAATTATTTGCAGCACCAGCGAAATGAGTGCAAAAGGCGAAGCAGGCATGCGGATTGATTTAGATAAAGTGCCTACCCGTCAAAAAGATATGAAAGCATGGGAATTGTTATTAAGCGAAAGCCAGGAAAGAATGTTGCTTGTTGCAGAAAAAGGAAAAGAACAATTGATAATTGATGTTTTTGAAAAATGGGATTTACCCTGCAGCGAAATTGGTGAAGTAACCAATGATGGTATGTTAAACTTTTACATGCACGGAAATTTGGAAGCAACATTACCTGCGTACGAATTAGTATTAGGAGGTGGTGCACCACAAAACGACAGGCCTTATGCCGAACCAAAATATTTTGAAAAGATAAAAGCATTTAATGCAGATACTATTGCTGTTCCAAAAAATTTAAAAGCTGTTGCAGAGCAATTAATTCAAATACCCAACATTGCCAGCAAGCGATGGATATATACTCAATATGATAGTATGGTGGGTGCAGGCAATGTAAGCACCAATGCACCAAGCGATGCAGCAATTGTTTTAGCAAAGCCCACTAATAAAGCATTGGCACTTACAACAGATTGTAACAGCCGTTATGTTTTTGCCGATCCGTATAAAGGTGCCATGATTGCTGTTGCTGAAGCTGCAAGAAATATTGTATGCAGCGGCGGGCAGCCATTAGGTGTTACCAACTGTCTTAATTTTGGAAACCCTTACGACCCGGAAGTGTATTATCAATTTGTAAACGCCATTAAAGGAATGGGTGAAGCCTGCATAAAATTTGATACGCCTGTTACCGGTGGCAATGTAAGTTTTTATAACCAG
>NZ_JANMUN010000129.1:0-6287 GCF_031391665.1 Ferruginibacter sp. | reverse complement strand
AACATGGTTGCATAAATTATCAAAAGTTTTTTTGTCTCTAAAAAAAGAAGTTACCGGTATCAGCATATCCTGGTACAGCAGATCCTGCTCGGGGTTATTTGTTCTTAAAAATTTAAGATATTCATCCGGTCCTTCGTTTTTGTTTACCAGCATCCTGCGTAGAATCCTGCGACGTACCGTGGTTTGTTTGTAATAGGTAAAATCTACCCCTTTACGAATGCGGAGCAGCGAAAGGATTTGCCTGAAAACATCTTCATCCTGCTTTGGAATGTTTTGCAGTTCCTCATCACTCAGTTTTATTTTACTGGTTATTTCTAACAATTTTTTCGGTATTTCTCCCGGCGGCAAAATAAAATCTACCACACCTGCCTGTACTGCACTATGGGGCATACTTTCATATTCTGCCGATGCTTCGTCCTGTGCAAAAGTGATGCCTCCATGTTCTTTAATGGCTTTTAATCCCTGTGTGCCATCCGATGCAGTGCCGGATAATACGACCCCAATAGCATGTTCCTGGTGTACTTCGGCCAGCGAAGCAAAAAAAAGGTCAATAGGCAGGTTGCGTTGGGTATTATTTTTTGCAGGGCGTGGGGCAAGCTGTAAAATACCATCTGTGGCTACCATCATTTTATTGCTGGGGATAACGTAAATATGATCGGGGAGTACTTTAATATCATCAGCAATTTCCAACACCGGTATATTAGTAATTTTCTGCAGTATTTCGGGCAACAGGCTTTCGTGGTTAGGGTCTAAATGCTGTACCAGCACATAAGCCATTCCTGAATCTTCAGGAATAGCTTTCAATAATTTTTTAAAAGCATCGAGCCCGCCTGCAGATGCGCCAATGCCCACCACCGGAAAATGGTTGGGAGATTTGATAAGTTTCTTAGCTGCAGGATGCCCGCCTGGCTCTGTGAGCTGTGCATCTATTTTTGGTATGTTTTTTTTTGCTTTCATTTGAACAGCATAATAACCTATTTTTTTTACTGTAACAGTTTTATTTATTTTCCCTTGTGGAAAAGGGTTGCCAACCTTTTACTTTTTTTAAAAACAAATTCACTAACCAGGGTTGGCAAGCCTCAAAAACCCCTTAGCCAAAATTTGTATTGTCTTGTTTTGTATTACCAATTTCTTCTATCGGCGTCCGCCTCCTGTCTTTTAATTTTTTAAAGTGCGATGGTGTAAGCCCGGTAACTTTTTTAAACTGGGTAGATAAATGTGCTACACTGCTGTAGTTCATCTTATCGGCAATTTCGGTAATGTTCAGTTCGCCGTATATAATCAGTTCTTTAATGTGTTCTACTTTATGGAGTATTATAAATTGCTCAATGGTTGTACCCTGCACTTCTGAAAATAAATTAGCCATGTAAGTGTAATTATGGTTTAATTTACAGCTTAAAAAATTGGAAAAAGTAATGGTCATTTTTTCATCGTTCTGATGAATCATTTCGATTATGGAGTTTTTAATTTTTTCAATTAATATAGCTCTTTTGTCATCCACCAGCTCCAGGCCGGATTGCAGCAGTGCCAACTTCAATTCCCCCCGTTGCGCTGCAGAAATGTCTTCCATAATTTCCACTTCGCCTAAATCTACTACTATAAAATGCAGACCAAGTTTTTTTAACTCCTCTTTTACCGCCATTTTACAGCGGTTACTTACCATATATTTTATAAATAGCTTCAATCAATTTATTTTAAGGGGAATAAACAAAGGTGACCTTATTAAAAAGGCTTAATGTTATATAACTTTGGAAATAAGTTATATAATTCACACATTAAAATTAATGACAAACCTCACAGCTTTATGAAAGCCAGTTAATATTATTTTCGTTTCGCCGGGGTCTTCACAGCAGAGCAATAAGCGTTGGGTGACACCCCGGCGTTTTAAAAGATGGTAAAATTTACAGAAAGCCGCTCTACAGTTTTGCCAAGGTCTTCATAGCAGTGCGTTATCTTATTAGTCATGGATAAGCAAACATTTCGTTTCGCCGCGGTCTTCACAGCAGAGCAATAAGCTTTGGGTGAGACCCCGGCGTGTAAAAGATGTTAAAATTTACAGAAAGCCGCTCTCCAGTTTTGCCGGGGTCTTCATAGCAGTGCGTTATTTTATTTTTAAACGCCGGGGTCTCATGCCAGCGCACTAAGTCGCAGCTATGAAGACCCCGTCGAAACGAAACATTTTATTTGACTGCTTTACAAAGAGATATAAAAATGAAGGGTGGGTGTAAAAATATTTGAAGCTCTTTTAAAACGCCGAGGTCTCATGCCAGCGCACAAAGCTATGCGATGAAGACCCCGACGGAACGAAATTATTTTAGTAGTCAGGATTAGCAACCATTTTATTCCACTGAATTACAAAGAGATATAAAAATGAATGGTGGAAGTAAAAATATTTGAACCACTTTTTAAACGCTGGGGTCTCATGCCAGCGCACTAAGGCGCAGCTATGAAGACCGCGGCGAAACGAAAGGCTAAATAAATTAACTCCGCCATCGGGTTAATTAGCTGCCAGCATATCACATAATGTTTTTACTTTACGATGTTCTGCTTTAATTAAAAGATGCTGCATGCGCAGGATGCTTAACTGCTCCGGAGTAATATCATCAGTAATACTGTTCAATGTTTGATCGTAACTTTTAACGGCAAGCTGTTCGGCATGCTCACATAATTTAAGTAATTCTTTACGGTCTTTATTTGTAAGTGCGGTTTTAATAGCTGTCCAAATTTCATAAAATCCATTGGTTATTTTAGTGCAATCGGCAGGCATGCCCCCTAATCGCTCTACTTCTTTGCAAAGTATTTCTTTAAACTGCCAGCTTGTTTGCTGCAATTGAGGGAACAGGATTTTTAAATCCTCTTCATCGGTTTCATTTGCGGCAGCAGCATACCCTTCACCCCTGTCGATGTTAATTTCAATAAGATTATTCAATACCGCAATTGATTTATTCATTTCCCTTTATTAAAATTTAAGCTGCTATTCCAGAAATTGTCAATTAAAAAAGAATTATTATAAGCCTGAAAAACATTTTTACAAATACCCTTTCGAAATATTTTTATTCTCTTTTTTATTTGAAGTTGAATTTTTATTGGTGCCTGGGGCAGGTTTATCTACTTTCACTGATTCATTATCATCTGTTCCACTATCAGCAAATTCATTTTCTTTCTTAAGGTGGTTACGGGTTGAAATTGGAACCTGGGGCTGCTGGTCCGCTTCCTGGATATTTTGTTGTTTAACCGGATTTGCAGTTGAGTTGTTAAGAGGGGTGGTAACTTCATCGCTATCCTTGTGGAGTGCATTTATGTTTTTGGCTTTATTAATTTTACCGTTTTCCATTGTTATATTTAAATTGTAAAATAATTACCAGTTTGTAAAGGTGGTATTTATTAGGCGAAAACTGTTACATAACTCTTTATAAAAGTTATAATATTCCCACCCTTAAAAGCGTGGTTTATGTAGAAAAGAAATTATACATCTTCTAAAGTATTGCGCTTTCTGTTTTTAAGGGATCTAAAAAAAGAAGGCGTTAAGCCAGTTATTTTTTTAAACTGTGCAGAAAGATGTGCCACGCTGCTGTAGTGGAGTTTCCAGGCAATTTCGGTAAGGGTCAGTTCATCGTAAATAATCAATTCTTTTACCTTTTCTATTTTATGCATAATGATAAAATGCTCTATTGTTGTGGCCTCTTTTTCGGAAAAGAGATTGGCCATATAGGTGTAATCGTAATTTAATTTTTGGCTCAGGTAATCCGAAAAATTTGTTTTAGGCAGTTCATCGGAGTAATGTATCATTTCTATAACTACATTTTTTATTTTTTCTATCAGGATGGCTTTTTTATCATCCATAAGCTCGAGCCCCGATTTTAGCAAAGCAATTTTTATTTTATCGTGCTGTTCGGCTGTGATATCTTCCATTACTTCTACCTCACCAAGGTTAACATTTGCAAAATGAAGATCGAGTTTTTTCAATTGCTCTTTTACTTCCATTTTGCAACGGCTGCTTACCATGTATTTAATGTGAAGTTTCAATGTTGTGTTTAATTGCAGTGAACAGCTATTGTGTTATTACCACTAATATTAATGCGGAATGATTAGCGTTTGTAATAACAAAAACTACAGAGCAGTTTTAAAATAAGGGTTTAAAAAAGTCAGCTACGATTTTATAAGGTGGGGAAATGAGTGTAAGGGGCATTTAAATTTACAAAAAAATGGCTTAAGGTGGAAAATATTTTTTAACGTTGGGCTTGTGCAAAACATGTTTAAAGCTGCCCAATGGTATGTCTTTGAATCGAGTCCCGAAGAAATCGAGGCAACGCTGATGCCATGAAAAACAACTGCTTGTAAAAAAAACAGGAGTAAAAATGCAATGCATTTTTACTCTTATTAAACACTTAAGAATGGAAATAAAAATTTCGTTTCGCCGGGGTCTTCACTGCCGGGCAATAAGCGTGGGGTGAGACCCCGGCGTGTAAAAACATCTTACTCCATTGTATTATAAAGAAATATAAAAATGAGGTGTGGGTGTAAAAATGTTGAAGCGCTTTTAAACGCCTGGGTCTCATGCCAGCGCACTGAGGCTCTGTGATGAAGACCCCGGCGGAACAAATTATAAAGAAATATAAAAATGAGGAGTGGGTGTAAAAATATTTGAAGCTCTTTCTAAACGCCGGGGTCTCATGCCGGCGCACTACGGCACTGCTATGAAGACCCCGTCGGAACAAAGACTACCGGAAAATTTTTTCCAGTTTTCTCTCCAATGCCTCGCCCCTTAAATTTTTACCTACAATTTTTCCTTCAGGGTCAATTAAATAATTTTGTGGGATACTGAAAATTTGAAATTGCTGCGCCACAGCATTTTGCCAAAATTTTAAATCGCTTACATGCGTCCACGTGAGGTTATCATTTTTAATGGCATTTACCCAGTCGTCTTTTTTTCCCGGCCTGTCTAACGATACACCCAATATGGTAAAATTTCTATTTCTATATTTATTAAAAGCCGCAACCACATTGGGGTTTTCCTGGCGGCAGGGGCCACACCAGCTTGCCCAAAAATCTATCAAAACATATTTACCACGAAAAGATGATAAACTAACAGGTATACCTGCAGTATCGGCCTGTGTAAAATCGGGAAGTAATGTGCCAATGGCATTTCTTTTAGCATCGGTAATTACCTGCGACAAATAATTTGCCATCGGAGTATTTTTAACATCTGCTGTTAAAAAATTATACAACGATTCCGTTTTATTGATATCATCGGCTATTTGATTGTACCGGATAATGGCCAGTGGTGTTATAAAAGAATTGGGATGCTTGCCTGCAAAATCGCTGCATAATTCTGCGGCTTTTGTAAACGATGCAGAATCGTACACAGCGTTTTGTGCAAATACATTTTGATAAGGCTCCAATATTTTATTGAACGCATTAAAATCATTATGCGAAGGTGAACCTGTTACACTGAGTTTATCCAGGCTTTCTTTTTTACCAGCAATTTTTACAGTGCTGTTATCTAAAAAAATGGTGGTGTAAGGTTGTTGTTTATTAAACAGCAATATTTTAAAATCGGGAGTAGTTGCTTTTCCTTTTAAAGTAAATTTTTCTTTGGTGATGGTTGTTTCAGATTCAGGCGCACCAGTTTGTCCGTTTAAAAGCGAAACATTGGTACCATCGGCAAAACCTTTAATTTCTCCTGTAATAATAAATTCATCGGCAGCTTTTATTACAACAGCCGTTGGCTTTATGGTAACTTTTGTTTTTGGCTTTGCTTTTTGTTTTGTTTGGGCAAATGTAAAAACAGGTAATACAAATACTAAAAGAAAAATCCGCTTCATATTTTTTATTTGAAGTTGCAATTTAATTGCTTTTTTGCAGAATGAATTAACCAATAATACTATTTATGAATTCTTTAGTGGTTTGGGTGATGTTGCTGGTATTTTCCAAAGCTTTAATGTAAGCAGTACCAATGATGGCGCCATTGGTATATTTGCAGGCTGCAGTAAAAGTGGCTTTATCTTTTATACCAAAACCCACCAGTACAGGATTTTTTAAATTCATGTGTTGCAATTTTTTAAAATACTCTTCTTGCCCCTCAATGGCTTTGTTTTTACCTGTTGTGGATGAAGAAGAAACAGCATAAATAAAACCGCTGCAGAGTGTATCAATTTTTTTTATTCTTTCTTCGCTTGTTTCCGGCGTTACTAAAAAAATAAATTTCAAATCATTTTTTTCAAACAAAGGTTTGTACAGGGTTTCAAATTCGTACATGGGTAAATCCGGAAGTATAACGCCATCTA
>NZ_JANMUN010000098.1:0-13881 GCF_031391665.1 Ferruginibacter sp. | reverse complement strand
CTTCTGTAAAAATTATCTTATGCATGATGGTAAAATTACAGAAAATAAAAATCCCCCCGGAGAACCGAAGGGACTTAAAGTATAGCCACGAAAAAAAGGCAAAATAATTGGTATAGATCATTATCTTTATCTCAAGTTTGTTTTTCATGGCTATACTTTAAGTCCCTTCGGTTCTCCGGGGGGATTTTTATTTTCTGTAATTTTACCATCATGCATAAGATAATTTTTACAGAAGAATATTGCAATCCCAAAAATCTTCATCCATTTACATTGATACGCCACATACAGGATATACGGGTAGGGATATTAACCATCAGAGAAAAATGGGAGAAATTTTTAAAATTACCTTCTTTTGATAAATGGGAAGGATATTACCTGGATGATGAAAACTCTATAAAAATTGATAAGAATATTGGCAGCGATACTTATTTAATGATTCATGCCAATGTACTCCCTTCTAAAAGTATCATCAGTAAAATAAAAAAATTACAACACGGCGAATTTTTATCTGTTGCAAATGAAGGCGGAATCGCATACAAGTTTTCTTCAAAAGAAGTAATGGGTTTACATAAAATAAAAATTGCCCGTTCGGTTGAATTTAAAGAAAGTGTAAAAATTTTACAATATCCCTGGCAAATATTTCAGCTAAACGATTGGGCAATAAGAGAAGATTTTGAATTGATAACTGCTAAAAGAAAAAGTAAACCCCTCTCCAAAACAAATAAAGTAATCAATGCTTCTCAGGTATTTTTAGAAGCTGGCGCAAAGGTGGAGCATTGTATTTTAAATGCAGCCACAGGCCCAATTTACATTGGTAAAAATGCAGAGCTGATGGAAGGCTGCATGATAAGAGGGCCGTTTGCTTTATGCGAAGGAAGCCTGGTAAAAATGGGAAGTAAAATTTATGGCGCCACAACTATTGGCCCTTATTGCCTGGCTGGAGGAGAAATTAAAAATTCTGTTTTATTGGGCTACAGCAATAAAGCACACGATGGTTATTTAGGCGACAGTGTAATAGGAGAGTGGTGTAATTTGGGTGCAGGTACCAGTAACAGTAACCTTAAAAATAATTGTGGCGATGTTAAGTATTGGGTAGATGGAGATAAAAGAGAAATAAGTGCTGGCAATAAAGGTGGATTGTTAATGGGAGATTATTCAAAAGCATCCATCAATACTTCTTTTAATACCGGCACAGTGGTAGGCGTTAGCTGTAATGTTTTTGCACAGGGGCTTACACCAAAATACATTCCGCATTTTAGCTGGGGCTCCGATGGTATTACAAAATATAAATTAAGCAATGCGCTGGATGATATAAATAAATGGAAACAATTAAAAGGCTTTGCAATTACTGAAAGAGAAAAGAAAATTTTAACAGATATTTGCAAAAAATTTTAAACCAACATAACCATGCGTAAACAAATAGCAGCCGCTAACTGGAAAATGAATTTAACGCTTCAACAGGGCGAAACATTAATTGATGAATTATTAAGTGCACCGCATGATTTAAAAGAAAACCAGCAGGCTGTTTTTGCAGTACCATTTCCTTATCTTATAAATATTAAAAATAAATTGGCGGGCAAAAAGAATTTTTTTGTTGCAGCACAAAATTGCAGTGATAAAAAAAGCGGCGCTTATACCGGCGAGGTAAGTGCAGAAATGATTAAAAGTATTGGCTTGCAGTATGTTGTAATTGGCCATAGTGAGCGCCGTGAATATTTTAATGAAACCAATGCTGTGCTTGCAGAAAAAGTAAATATTTGTTTTGAAAATGAATTACAATCTATTTTTTGTTGCGGAGAGCCATTAGCAATAAGGGAAGCAGGTACACAGAACAGCTATGTGGAAACGCAGTTAAAAGAAAGTTTATTTCATTTAACTGCAGCGCAACTAACGGGCTTTGTAATTGCTTACGAACCAATTTGGGCAATTGGTACGGGAAAAACTGCCAGCAGCGAACAGGCGCAGGAGATGCATGCGCATATACGCAGCGTAATGACTAAACAATATGGTAACGATGTGGCAGAAACTATTTCTATTTTATACGGCGGTAGTGTAAAAGCCAGCAACGCAAAAGAAATTTTTGGCAAGCCCGATGTTGATGGCGGATTGGTAGGAGGGGCATCTTTAATTGCTGTAGAATTTGCTGCGATAATAAATGCCTTGAAATAAAAAAAGGGATTTCTTTTAGAAATCCCAAAATAATTTTGATAGCCAGCTGTGTTAGTAGGCAATAAAAGCAATAATTGCCATCACTCCATAAAATGCTGCAATAATTCCGACTGCTGCAAACGCATCAGCAACAACCGGTGAGTAAATTTTTTTCATTTCTTACGGTTTTAATTTTTTAAAAAAGATTAAAATAACTGTGTTTCCGGGGATACAGAAGAAGAAAGAAAAATGGTTAAGAATTTACTTTTAGGGGAGTTAGCTTATTACAGGGAGTGGATTTGTTACACAAAAATAGAATTATTATTGGACTTACCAAAGATTTTAAGAAGATTTTCATCGAAAATGTCAGCTTATTGACTTCATTTCACGTCATAAAATACACCCTTACACGTAATAAAACTCTTCAAAAGCTGCATTAAGGAATAAACTATGTAATTTGCACTAAAATCAAAGGGCTTAAGAAAAAAAACAGAATGAATAGTATTAAAGAATATATAGAATCCGGAATACTGGAATTGTATGTATTGGGTAATACTACACCATTGGAGACAGCCAGTGTTGAGGTGATGGCTTCTAATCATCCTGAAATTGCTGCTGAAATTGAATTGATAGCCAGTTCATTAAGCAGCTATGCCAGCCTTAATTCTAAAGTACCTGACCCCATCATTAAGCCATTTTTAATGGCCAATATCGATTACACCGAAAGGTTAAAAAATGGAGAGGAAATGTCTTTTCCGCCAAGTTTAACTGCACAATCTAAAATAGCAGATTTTACCGAGTGGCTTAGCAGGGAGGATATGGTTTTGCCCCAAAAATTAACTGATGTATCGGCCAAAATTATTGGCTTTACACCCGAAATGATTACTGCTATTGTCTGGATAAAAGAGATGGCTCCACAGGAGCTGCATGATAACCAAATTGAGAAATTTTTAATTATAGAAGGCACCTGCGACATTATAATAGAAGAAGAAATTCATCACCTTAAAGCTGGGGATATGCTGAGCATACCTTTATATAAAAATCATTTTGTAAAAGTAACTTCTTCAATACCTTGCAAAGTAATATTGCAAAGGTCAGCTGCGTAAACTTAAAATTTCTTATTCCACTTCCACCATATATTGGATAAACTCTTTTCCATTTATTAAAACAGTAACGGGAAAACTGTCTTCTTCTTTAAACTTATTATTGAAACTTAAAAAACCATTGTTGAAAGTAAAAGGAATATCTTTTATTCGCTTTTTTTTGCCATCGCCATAGGCAAGAGCCACTTTTTCTATATTGCTTCTATCGCTGAGCAGGTAAGTAAATAATAATGGCTTATCTACTTTTATTTTAACTGCACCTTCATTTGGTGTAAATTTTTTTAAACCAAACTCATAAGCAGCAGATTTTATTACGGGATAATTAAAAAAATCTTTTTTATTTTTTGGCCCTTGCCCTAATTGCCAGGCAGAATTATCGGGGTAATGCTGCAAATTAAAAATGGCAAGGTCGGCAAAAAAATAATCAGGGTTAAATGCTTTTGTAAAACTTTTAAATTCGGAATCGGTGTAACCGCTGCCCATACAGGGGTCGGCATAATACCAGGCTTCGGGGCTTTGCCCCAATTGCACCACAGCCCAGCTATGGTTTATTTCTGTTTTAAGATCATTAATTTGTTCTGCTCCAAATTTTATAAAGCCATCTGCGGTAAGGCATCTAATTCCAGCACTGCTGCACATATCCTGAAAAAGATTGGCATAACCAGCACCAGTAGCCTTACGGGATAATAGCACTTCTGTAGAGGAATTTTTTTCGGTTCCACCATTTCTTGCAGTTTTAAAATCGTAGCTGATGTTATAGGCAATCCAGTCGTAAATGGCACGTACTTTATCTGTTTTATTCTCGTACTTTTTAGTTAATAAATTACTTATGGTACCCATAGTCAAGCTGTCTAAAGTGCCCAGTTTTTTTACATACTCGTCTATTTCTTTAAAATCTCTCCCATCTTTTTGAGCAACACAGGTAAGGCTGATGCAAATAAATAAAAACGTAATTATTTTTTTAGAAAAATTTATCATGTAATAAAATTAAGCATGTAAAAGTTAACAATATCTGAAAATAGATCATTTAAAATCGAAAAGGGTAGCGGTAAATACACCTCTTTCTCTCGGTTTAAAAATGGCTTTCCAGTTTCCTGTATAACGGATTAATGAGGGTACTAAGTATTCGCCAAATTTTGTCATCGACACTTCCATCTGCACTTTAAAATCATAAACACCGGCATCGTAACTCAGGCTGTAGTTTCTTGCCAGAACTTCGTAGGTCTTTTCATCAAGCCAGGTCGTCATTTCATCAACCACTACAGCAGCTTTATAACCCTGCTTTACGGTTTGTTTAAAAGTATAGCAATTGATGTTGTTATACATATCCATATCAATACTCATGTCGTATTTATCAGCCATGTCATCATCAAATATGGCAGTTTTGTTACTGATAAACGGAATGCCATTTATTTTTTTCCCTGGATTAAAGAAAAGCATTTTCAACTGTTCTTTGTGTTTTTCCATACCACTTTTCCCCTGTGTGCTGAATTCTCTTCCTGAAACAACATTATCTTCTCCGCAAACAGAATCTGTTGTAAAAAAAAGTGACGCATACATTTGTGCAGTGTAATAATTGTAATTGTGGTTATCATCATAAAAATTACCTGTAACCTGTTCTTCAATCGTTTCCATTTTGCGGCAATTGGCACTGCGTATTTGTTTTGTTTTGCTGTGCAATGTTGCTTTAGCTTCACCATCGCTGTTATTCATCCGTATATCGTTAATAGCGCTAAAATTAAGTACCCGTAAATTGCGGAAAGCCTTATAAAAACTGGTATCGGTTTTTATGCGTTCAATAAAAACAGGGATGTTTAATTTGTTATTAAGAATGACTTCGCTTAGCGTAATGATTTTTTTGCCAACAGTTACAGAGGTATCATTATTTTGTTGTGCAGCAACAGCAAGGTGTAATAGCAAACAGGTAAAGAAAAGTATGAAGGTTTTCATAACTGCAGAATAAAAATATTTAAAACAAAAGCATTTTTATTTAGGAAAAACCATCCTGTAATCAACATTTATTTTTCCTTTGGTAATATCGGTAAGTTTTCTAAGTAAAAGTTTGCGCTTTAAAGGTTTGATATAATCTATAAATAATTTACCTTCTGTATGATCGTATTCATGCAGAATAACCCTTGCGGTAATACCATTAAAAGTTTTTGTTTGCGGTACAAAACTTTCATCCATAAATTCCAGTGTAACAGTTTCGTTGCGGTAAATATCTTCTCTAATTTTTGGTATGCTTAGGCAGCCTTCATTATAACTCCATTCTTTACCGTTTAGATCTTTAATATGTGCATTAATAAAAACGCCTTTATAACCGGGTTCATCCGGAAATTCCCCTTTCTCGTCATCTTCCTGGTTGGCAAAAATTTGTTCGCTGTCCATTACAAAAAGCCGGATGCCTGCATTAATTTGAGGTGCCGCTAAACCCACGCCATTGCTGTTGTACATGGTTTCCCACATATCGGCAATCAGTTTTTCCAAACCGGGATAACCGGCAGTAATATCGCTGCAAACTTTTCTTAAAATCGGGGAGCCGTATGCTACTATCGGAAGAATCATATTAAAGACTGTATAGGTTAGTTATTTATTTTTTGCAAAATTAACCCAAAACAACAACCTAACCATTGGCAGCGGCACATTATTGTACAGATTGTAAATATTCCTGCAGTATTATTGTTGCAGCAATTACATCAACATTGCCTTTTATCCGCCGGTCTTTTTTCTTCATGCCCATTTCGAGCATGGCATCTTTTGCCATTTTAGAAGTATAACGTTCATCAACTGTTTTTAATGGTATTGCCGGAAATTCTTTTTTTATTTTTTTTATTGCAGCTTCCACTAATGGTGTGCCATGTGTATCGCTTTCGTCCCAGTTTTTGGGTAACCCAATAATTATTAATTCTACCTGCTCAGTGCTTAAATATTTTTTTAAAAATGGAATGAGTTCTTTTGATTCAATAGTTTCTAATCCTGTTGCAATAATTTGCAATGGGTCGGTAACTGCCAGGCCGGTTCTTTTGCCGCCGTAGTCTATTGCTAATATTCGTGCCATGCCCCTATCCCCTAAAGGGGAATTATTATGTTTTATGATATAAATAAATCTAAAATTACAAAGATTGCAAATACTACAGATGCGATGCCATTGGTGGTAAAGAAAGCCAGGTTTACTTTGCTCAGATCATTTGGTTTTACTAATATATGCTGGTAGATAAGTAAACCGATGTAAAATAAAACACCTGCCCAATACCATACTCCAAAATGACCGTAAAAGCCAGCGGCAATAACACAGCCTGCCGAAAGTACATGCAGCATTTCGGAAATACGCAATGCTTTTACTTTACCTACGGCAGATGGAATAGAATGCAGTTGATTTTGTTTATCAAAATCTTCATCCTGCAAGGCGTAAATAATATCGAAGCCACTTACCCAAAATAAAACTGTAAAAGAAAAAAGTATGGGTAATACATTAAACTGACCTGTAACGGCAATGTATGCCCCAATCGGCGCAAGACTTAAACCCACACCCAAAACCAAATGACATAATGCAGTAAAACGTTTAGTGTAACTGTAAAATAAAATTACAAATAATGCAACTGGGGATAGGTAAAAGCAAAGTGAATTAATGAAAAAGCAACAGGTAATAAACAACAGGCAATTGGTAATAGTGAATAGTAAAGCGTTGGTTGGGTTTATTATTCCTGCAGGTATTTCTCTTACTGCTGTTCTTGGGTTCATGGCATCATACTTTGCATCGAGCCAGCGGTTAAATGCCATTGCTGCGGAACGGGCAAATATCATACTGAGAATGACTAAGAAAAAAGTGTTTAAGAGTTGAATTATTGGAAAATTTACTGGTAATGAAAAATGAGGTGCAGGGTTATTATTGTTTTTTTCTTGATACGACAAAAATAGATTCTTTACTCCCAAAAAAAAACCAATCAAAGCAAAAGGCATTGCAAAAATTGTGTGAGAAAATTTTACAAGAGAGAGATATTTTTTTACTGAGATCATTTTGCAAATTTACAAACTATATGTTCAAGGTGGTGTTGATTATCTAGCCGCTAACAGGGCTTGCAGCCGCTGTCGGGGCAACGGAGTTTGATAATCTTCCCCTCACAATTTCCCAAAGTACCACACCGGCAGCAGTAGCAATGTTTAAAGAATGTTTCATACCCAATTGCGGAATTTCAATACAGCCATCGCATTGTTCAATGGTAGTTTGTTCTACACCCGTAACCTCGTTGCCGAAAATAAAAGCTACTTTTTCATTGCTGGCTAAAGCAATTTTTTCTAAAGAGATGCTATTAATGGCCTGCTCAACTGCATACACTTTATAACCATTTTCTTTTAATAATGTAATTGCTTCTGTTGCATTGGTAAAATGTTTCCATGTTACAGTTTCCTCTGCACCTAATGCAGTTTTTTTTATTTCTTTATGTGGGGGAATGCAGGTGTAACCGGTTATGTAAATGGCTTCTAATAAAAAGGCATCGGCTGTACGAAATACACTGCCCACATTATAAGCACTGCGGATATTTTCCAATACCGCAATTACTGGAGTTTTTTCGGAACGCTTGAACTCATCCACCGATTTACGGTTGAGGTCGTCCATTGATAGTTTTAACCCCCTAAATCCCCCTGAAGGGGGACTTAGAGCAGAATAATATTTTAATGGGAAATTATTTTTCAAACTGTAAACTGAGTAAATTAAAATTGTCTTTTTGAATTGAAGGCGTTTAATAGCGGTTTGCCGTACAAGTGAGTGACACAACGATGTGCCACAAAGAACAAATGTTTGTCCCAAAAAACTAATTACATAAGCATCGCTACAGTCTCCTCCATTTCCCCCTTTAGGGGATAGGGGCTATATCATCTCACTCTGCAACAAAGGATTTTTTACCGAATCCCTTTTTTCAGCAAAAGCTTTAGCAGCTTTTACAAAATGTACAAAAATGGGTTGTGGATTTTCTACCGTGCTTTTTAATTCGGGATGGTATTGTACCCCAATAAAAAATGGATGATTGGGCAATTCCACAATTTCCACCAAACCGGTTGCAGGATTTTTACCGCTGGGTATTAAACCAGCTTTTTCAAAATCGGTAATGTATTTATTATTAAACTCCCAGCGGTGGCGGTGGCGCTCACTAATTTCGGTAGTGCCATAAATTGTATGCGCTAATGTGCCTTCTTTAATTTGGCAGGGATAAGCGCCAAGGCGCATGGTGCCACCTTTGGCAGTAATATCTTTTTGTTCATCCATTAAATCTATCACCGGATGTTTCGTTGCCTTTTCCATTTCGGTAGAGTTGGCATCTGCCCAACCTAAAATATTTCTGGCATATTCAATTACGGCCATTTGCATACCCAGGCAAATACCAAAAAATGGCAAGTCGTTTTCCCTGGCATATTTTACCGCTGTAATTTTACCTTCTACACCACGGTTACCAAAACCCGGGGCTACTAATAAGCCATCCAGTTTACTTAATTTTTCTGCCACGTTATCCTCGGTAATAGTTTCGCTGTGTACATCTACAATTTTTACTTTACACTCGTTCATAGCACCGGCATGTACAAAACTTTCTAAAATAGATTTGTAAGCATCCTGTAACTCAATATATTTTCCAATAAGCCCAATGGTAACTTTTGTTTTGGGATATTTTAATTTATCTAAAAAAGCACGCCACTTGGTAAGTTCCGGTGCGGCATAGCCGTTAATTTGTAATTTTTTCAATACAATTATATCCAATCCTTCCTGCAGCATCATTAAAGGCACTTCGTAAATGCTGCTGGCATCCATTGCTTCAATAACGGCATTGGTTTTTACATTGCAGAAAAGTGCAATTTTCTTTTTTATTTCATTGTTCAATGGCTGCTCGGTACGGCAAACGATTACATCGGGATGCACCCCTTCCTGGCTGAGTAAACGAACACTGTGCTGTGTAGGTTTAGTTTTTAATTCTTTTGCGGCGCTTAAATATGGTATTAAAGTAAGATGCACCACCATACAATCTTCTTCGGGCATTTCCCATTGCAACTGGCGTACTGCTTCAACAAAAGGTAAACTTTCAATATCGCCAACTGTACCGCCTAATTCTGTTATAATAATATCGTATTTACCGGTTTTGCCCAGCAAAAGCATGCGGCGTTTTATCTCATCCGTAATATGCGGAATTACCTGTACGGTTTTACCCAAATAAGCACCTTCTCTTTCTTTATTAATTACGGTTTGATAAATACGGCCGGTGGTAACATTACTGGCCTGAGATGTGGGAATATTTAAAAAACGTTCGTAGTGACCAAGGTCTAAATCTGTTTCGGCGCCATCGTCGGTTACAAAACATTCGCCGTGTTCATAAGGGTTTAAAGTACCGGGATCCACATTAATATAAGGATCGAATTTTTGAATGGTAACCTTTAAACCCCTTGCCTGCAAAAGCTTTGCAAGCGATGCTGCAATAATGCCTTTACCTAAAGATGATGTAACGCCGCCGGTTACAAAAATATATTTTGCCATAATGATGATTTTATTCTTTATTTAAAAACAAAAAAATAAGAATTACCAGCGTTGATTATCTTACTTCAACGTTTAATTCTTTATTCAATGAAAATTACCGAATTTGTTAACCCAAACTACTTTTTTTTGACCGGGAGATTTATGAAAGAAAAATCTTAGAGGTCGTGTAAAGATAGGATGATTATTTGGGAGAGGGAAATTTGAGGGAAAGATTGTGGAAAAATGGTATAATTGCGTATAATTTTAATACAATGAAAACACGTCGATGTCATTTTGCCTTTGCAGTAATTTTAGTGGGATTGATTTTTCCTTCTTATGCTCAAATTAATAAGGCTTCATTTCACCCATTTGTGGTGGAAATAAAAAAACAATTTTATAAAAATTCAGTGTCGGGAAAGCATTTTTATAATTTTATTGATGAGAGAGATGATACCACCAGAATGGGATATTTATTTGGAGAAAATAAAATTTTTTATTTCAATTTTCCTCAAGAAGCCACAACTTATTTAAATTCGAAATATAATGATAGTGAAAATAAATTTGAAAATGATACAATTTTAATTGGCATTCAGCGACTTTGGATTTCTCAGGAAAAAATATCATCTTCTTTAACTAAGTCCATCTTACTTTCACCAGTATCAACGATTGGTTCATGCAGGGTTATTTGCAATATTTATAAAAAAATAAATTCAGCTTATTTTCTACTTCATAAATACGACAGTACTATCACTAAGAAAGGTTATTTGGGCAATACAAATGATGAGCTAATGGGTAAAAGTCTTTTTACGCTGATGAAAGTTACGGATAGTATAAGTTCTTTAAATATTTCTTTAAGCGATTTAGGAGAGAAATTAAATTTTAATAGAGTAAAAGTTTTACCTAAAATTATTACAGATGAAAAAATGAATGAAGGGTTCTACCTGACCTATGCTGATTTTTTAAATAATACACCTGTATTTATTCCTTTTGAATTTAAAGAGTCAAAAAAAGGCCAATATTTAAAATTATTTGAAAATAAAAATGATGATTCTATTTATACAACTAAAAGTTGGGGATTTTGTAAAAATGGGTTTGCTTATGTAAGGTTAGAGAATGATTTTTCGCAGCTGAGGCGTTACCAAAATACGTTTGATTTATTTATAACAGAACCGGTAAATGTAAAGTATAACAAACTTGCAAAGTCGTTTTGGGCTGGTTTTTCAATTGCAAATACATTGAGCGGACCATTTCCTGAATTAGCTGTTTTGGATATACCTGTTAAAAGGGTTTATAATACTATTTTATGGACAGGGGTATATAAAATGGATACAGGAACAGGCGAAATTTACTAATAAACCTTAACAATGAAAATACATTTATTACTAATTTTTCTTTTTCTTAACGGCAGCACTTATTGCATTGCACAAAAAATTGAAACAATAAACCCGGAAGGTTTATATTTTAAAGAATTAAAATTAACTGCCCAAAGAACTGCACCAGCCGAAATCAAATTTCCATTTTCTTCCATAAGAATAATCGATAGCCGTTTTGACACTTCTAAAATTGGGTTTCTTCCAGTTGATAATTTTATTCAGGATAAAAGAAATGTATTTAGAAAAATAAGATTTAAAGGTGGTATAGTTAAGCCGCTGCAGGAATATTATAACGATTATTATAAAAATTCATTTCAACAAAATGGCTTTGAGTTATTAATTGTGATGAAACGGTTTTGGGTTTCTGGCGTTGATTATACCAGAGATAAGCGTATTGTATTGACAAACAGTCTTGAGGCAAATACGAATTTGTATTGCAAATGGGAATATTATTTAGGAAAGGACGGTCATTATTTACCTGTTAAAAGAATAGATACGATTATGCAGGTTAATGATGAGATGGCTCAGTTTATTGATGAAGAATTTGATGAAAGGAGATTGGGCAAGTTTAAGTTTTTATTAAAAGCTATGATAGAATTGAATGACTTTGAGAAAAAAGCTGAAGTATTTGATAAGCAGCCCAAAAAAACAATAGAAGAAATTACTGTTTATAATGCCAAAAGAAATGAACTGGTAATTTTAAAAGACAGCATTTTAAAAAAAGGGATTTATTTGAGTTTCGAAGAGTTTAAAAATAATAAACCTTCTATTATTGATTATAAAGAAGAAAAAACAAGGTATAAAATTTTTAAAGCGGAAAGGTATTTAACAGACAATCAGGGGAATTTAATTAATAATTACTGGGGATATTCTGACGGTGAAGTTTTTAGATATGGCAAATTTGGAAACGACAAAATATTTCGTGTTGGGAATACTTTTGAATTTTTTGTTCAGATAAATAATGCAGAAGCAAATAGTTCAACGCCTGTTACAACCAGGGATAAAATTAAAGTTTGGTTCCCTTATCAAATAGATATGGAAACCGGGAATATTTACTAGCCCTTTACAATTTTATTATAGCTCGTAGCTATTCCTTTTATCAAAGATGAACTAAAGCCCTGGTGTTCCATTTCGTTAAGCCCGGCAATGGTGCATCCTTTGGGTGTGGTAACTTTATCTATTTCCTGCTCGGGGTGAGTACCTTTTTGTAATAATAATTCGGCTGCGCCTTTTACAGTTTGTGCAGCAATTAAATTGGCGGTCACACTGTCGAAACCAATTTCAATTCCGCCCTGTATATTGGCACGTATATAACGCATAGCAAAAGCAGTACCACAGGCACCTAAAACTGTTGCGGCATCCATCAGTTTATCTTCAATTATAGTAACCTTACCCAATGTTTCAAAAAGTTTTTTTACAAATTGTAATTGCTCTGGTGTAGTATTGGAGTGACTGATGCAGGTCATGCTTTCCTGAATGGCAATGGCAGTATTGGGCATGGCACGAAAAACAGGATTTTTTCTTTTTACCATTTCATTTAAATTATTTAAAGAAACGCCGGTGATTACAGATACAACAACATGCTTTGCAGTTAAATCTTTTTTTAAACCGGCAATTACTTCTGCTACCTGAAAAGGTTTGACAGCTAATAAAATTAAATCACTTTTTTTAATGGCTTCATTATTGTTGGTGGTTACATTTACCCCTCTGTCGCTCAATGATTTTAATGTAGCAATATTTCTTTTAGTAATAGTAATTTCTGCCGCTTTGCGGAATTTACTTTTTAATAAGCCTTCTGCAATTGCAGAACCCAAATTCCCTCCACCAATAATTGCTATTCTCATTTTAATAAAATAAATTTTGATTTAAATAATTTCTTACATAATCATCTACGCCTTTTTCTAAAGAATAAAATTCGTTGGGGTAACCGGCGTTTTTTAATTTTTCCATTTTGGCTTCGGTAAAATATTGATATTTATCACGAATGTCTTCAGGCATATCAATAAAATTAATTTGCGGTTGCAGATCTACACCTGCAAAAGTTGCTTTCACCAAATCGTTAAAGCTACGTGCAGTGCCTGTGCCGAGGTTGTAAAGGCCGGGCTGCAACTCTTGGAGGGTTTTAAACCCTCCAAGAGTTTGCTCCATCATCCAGTAACAAACATTCACCACATCTTTTACATACACAAAATCACGGAGCTGTTCGCCATCTTCAAAGCCATCTTTATGCGATTTAAATAATTTTACACTGCCATTTTGTTTTATTTGATTAAAAGAATGAAAGATTACACTTGCCATTCTTGCTTTATGATATTCGTTAGGGCCATAAACATTAAAGAATTTTAAGCCTGCCCAAAATGGCGGATGATCTTTTTGATGCAATACCCATTTATCAAATTCATTTTTGCTGATGCCGTAGGGATTTAAAGGATGCAGTTGTTCAACAATATCATGACTGTCATCATAACCAAATTCGCCTTCGCCATAAGTTGCTGCAGAAGATGCATATACTAATGGAATATTATTAATGGTGCAATAATTCCATATATGCTGAGAGTATTCTACATTTAACTTTTGATGAATACGGTAATCAAATTCGGCAGTATCGGTTCTGGCACCTAAATGAAAAACAAAATCAACTGCTGGTTTTTCTTTTAATAACCAGTCGAATAAATTTTCTCTTTCTACTCTTACAATATATTTTTTATGCAGCAGGTTTAATTCTTTTTCATCATCATCAAACTCATCTACTAAAATT
>NZ_JANMUN010000094.1:0-18259 GCF_031391665.1 Ferruginibacter sp. | reverse complement strand
CCGATCCATTTTGCTTTCCAGTCTTGAATATTTAATAACCCTGTAGAGAAGAAAGCAGTTTCTTCCTCATTTGCGGCACCTTTATTGGTAATTACTTTTACCTTCCAAAAATATTTGGTTGCAGATTGTAATTTTTTTCCGCCATAACTAATGAGTAAAGATTTACTATCATTTATAATTCCCGAATTCCAAACATCGCCGTCGTTTATTTTTAATTTTTGTTCGCTGCTGCTAGCAATAATTTGATAAGAAATTTGCGTTACATTTCTTTGATTGCTTTCTAACTGCCAGCTGAATCTTGGTTGCGTAACATCAATACCTAAAGGATTGGTGAGCATTTCGCAACGCAGGTTTTTAATAGTTACCTGTGCAGTTGCAATTAATCCAGTAAATACAAATGCTATAATTAATTTAATTTTCATACTCAGTTATTAAAATCAAAATACAATACCATCTTTAATGCTCTTGCCGGATCTTTTTCGTAATCATAAAAAATATTCTTCATGCCCATTGGGCCGGTAGTTTCGTTGCGTTGCGTTTTGCTGCCGATAGCACTGATGCCCTGCATAAAAGATATATTCCCTGATGGAAATAGTGGTTCATAATTATGCCATTGATCGGTTTTGAATGCAGGTGTAAAAAGCCGGAAAAACAAATCTTCGGTTTCGGCATACACTGTAAATGAATTTTGTTTACCAATAAATTTACACCAGTACATATTACTGTGATAACCCTTAAACTCCGGATAAATCCATGGCGCTTCTCCCGTTTCAGTATTATTATATTCCTTATTCCAAACTCCAAATTTGTTTCCTTTCATCCTGTTTTTCCAAACACGGTAAGGACCATTGCCCATATATTCAACAGCTTTTATTTCGCTTTCAGGAAAAGAGAAATTAACACCTACTGTATTGGTAAAATAAGAAGCAGGGAAATAATGCACTTCCATTTTTATCAACCCTGATGGATAAATTGTCCATTGCAAAGTATTGTAACTATCTTTTTTATCAAAGGTTGATTCAATGATATAAGTATCATTTTCCCAATACTGTTTAATTCCCTTAAAATTGTTCTCGCCTTCATCTATTACTGGTCCGTTACTAAATGGCACCATTCCATTTTTATTTTTAATGGAAATAACTTTACCATTAATTTCATTAAAAACTAATGAAACATCTTTTACATTTACATAAATCAAAGTTGTATCTGCAACAGGCACAGTAATTTTTGAATTACTTTCTCTTTCAATAAAGCGCTCATTAATTTTCTCTCTGCTACTTATAGGAAAACTCCAGGTAAATAATTCTTTGTTGTACCTGTCTTTAGCTGTAACATAGAGTACATCATAAAAATTCCAGTCAGCAGGTAAATTCAATTGCAACACACCTTTAGCATTAGGAGTTAAATTTGGCGCAACAGCAGTCCCTGTTTTCTCCTTAGAATTATTTACATCTAACCGTTTCAACTTCCAGCTAAAACTACAGGTGTTGATATTGTTAAAATGATAACGGTTCTCTATATAAAATTTACCATCAAAAGCATCCGTAATTTCCTTTCGTTCAAAATACACCGGGCTCCAGATTTCTTTTATTGCATAAAAACTTCCTTCTTTTTCCATATGCGGCCCCAGTATACCATCAGCAGCTCTGTGCTTATCAGTATCTAAAGAATCATTTTTATCTTTTCTTACAACAGCATTATCAGCAAAGTCCCACAAAAAACCACCAGCGCTTAACGGGTTGTGCCACATCTTTTCCCAGTAATCTTCTAATCCTGCCCCATGGCCGCCATCAAATTGACCATGTAAAAATTCGGTAGGCATTATAATCTCTTTTCCCTTTTCGTAATTGCCAATGCCATAATTATACTCTCTGTAATGTTGTGTTTCAATACCATTAAATAATTGCCATGGATGAATTACAGGACGTTTTTGAATATCAAACTCATTAAATAATCTATCCAATTCTAAATTATGTCCGCCTTCGTTGCCATTGGCCCACATGATTATTGATGGATGATTTACATCATGGCTAATCATTTCCTGCAGCAACTTTGTTCCGGTCTTCGTATCATAATTTCCATGCCAGCCAGCCAACTCATCAATCACAAATAATCCTAACGAATCGCAGGCATCTAAGAAATGATCATCAGGTGGGTAATGGCTCATCCGCACGGCATTCATGTTCATATCTTTCAGCAGCAACACATCTTCAATACTAATTTGTTTGCTGGTGGTTCTTCCCGTTTCCGGACGAAAAGAATGACGGTTAACGCCTTTCATTTTTACTTTAATACCATTTACATAAATGCCATCACGTGGTTTTACTTCGACAGTCCTGAATCCAAATTTTTGCGAAGCAGTATGAATTATTTTTCCTTCTTTGTTATAAAATAAAAAGACAGCATTATATAAGGTGGGAGTTTCTGTATTCCATAATTTAACATTAGAAAATTTTCGTCGTGCTACAAAAATATTCGCTGCGTTATCATTAGGGCTATATGTTTTGATATTCCCTAATGGCATTCCATTATTATCAAAAACATTCACAGCTACATTAAAATGCTGATTCTTGTAATTCGTATTTATCACTGTGGTAAAACTTCCATTTGCTGCGGCATCAATTGCAACTGCATTAAAATGAATTTCAGGAAGCGCTTCCAAGTATACCGGCCTGAATATCCCACCAAAAATCCAAAAGTCTGCTTTACGTTCCGCTTCATTTACTGATGGGTTGGTGGAATGTTTTGCAACAGTTACTTCCAGTAAATTTTCGTTCCCGTACTTCAACAACTTTGTTATATCATATTTAAAAGCATAAAAAGCGCCCTGGTGAATTTCTCCTGCACTCACGCCATTAATTTTTACTTCAGCATCCGTCATCACACCTTCAAAAACAATATTTATTTTTTTATTTTTCCATGCTACAGGCGCTCTAAAATTATATTTATACAAACCTGTTTCTTTCCCTCTCACACTATCTTTTGCAAAACCATAATCGTATTTACCAAAACCCTGTAATTCCCAGCAACCGGGTACAGCAATTTTTTTCCATTGGTTGGCATTCATGCCGCCAGTACACATAAACTCCCATTGTTTGGTATCGTTGCTGCCGGTACCGGAGAGGTATATTTTTTCTGTTTGCTGAGCAAAAGCGTGAATAGTGAATAGTGAATAGTGAGTAAGTAAAACGATATGTATAATTTTTTTCAACATTTTTATTTTTTTGAGCCCGGCTTTTGTTTTTTATGTGATCATCGTTGCGTCGCACTCTTGTACTTTGAGTACTTTATTCAGCTTTTATCTAAGCGTAATGCAGAAAAATATTAATTACAATTTTCCTGTAAGCTTTTCCAATTTTTCCGAAACTGCAATTCTTTTTCCATTTACAAAAACACTCAACCCCTTGCCTTTTTTATATTTCACTCCGGTCTTATCCCAAATGATGGTAATAATTTTTCCATGATACAACACATTATCCAAACAAAACCAATCCCATTTGTTAGCAGGTAATAAAGGATTTACTACTATGCTATCGTCGGCCCTTGGCCGCAAACCAACCAGGCCGGTAATAATTAAATCATTAAAAGTAGAGTGATTGTAATAGCGGCTTCTTTCTTCATCGCCTTTTAACCAGTAACCGGTTTTTTCATCAAGGTATTCGCCAATATAAGGACAACCACGGTAATACTGCGATTCTACATAAGTATTTAACAACAAAAAATAATTGGAATCAGCTACATAATCCTGTTTATAATTGTTCAGCAGGTTTGCCATAGCAGTTAATGTTTGCGATGTTGCAAAAGGCCACACGGCACCATCCCATTCGCATTTGCAACAACCATGTGTTCTAAACAAAGGATGACTTCTATCTGCAGTTGTTATACCAAATGGCGCACAAAATATTTTAGTATCAGTTAAACTTTTCCAGGCAATATTATAATCTTTATCGGGCATATTAAAGTACCAGGGGATAAAACCAATTTCTTCTTTTACATTGGCTAAGGTATCGCCTTGTTCTTTTCGTACTTCAAAAAAATTATGATTCCTGTTCCAAAGTTTTAACTGCAAGGCATTCTTTATTGAATCAGCTTTAGCATAATATACTAGCCAATGATTATTATTTTCATCAAGTCTTCCTATTTTTCCTAATGCCATTGCATTACCATACATATATCCGTTAATACTCGGCCGTGGATTTTTTTCTTTTCTGCCTCCGCTGATGGTTTCTTCCATAGCATCTCTTACATCGTATTGCCAGTACAAACCGTTTGCTCCCATCTTTTCTTTTTCCCATTCTGCATAATCACCTTCTAAATCGGGCAACAGATCAACTACAAATTTTTTATCATTATTTACCAAGTAACGATTATAAATAGCATCCATATTCCAACTACTGTAAAAACGTAATTTTTTCAACGGCTTACCATCATTACCACGGTACCACACTTTTAAATTATCATCCATGTACTTTTTATCATGCAGCCAGCGGCTTTCGTAAATGTGATGGCCCAATGCGCTGGCAATAAGATTGTATTTATCAGCATAACTTCTCTGCACTAAAAACTCTGTAAACACAAAACCTTTTTCTGTTTTTTTTATATGCTTGCGTAATGTCCACCAGCGGTAATAAAATATTTCTTCAAAATTTTGTTGCGGACATTCAAACAGTGGAATATTTTTTTGCATCCAGTTCCATGCACTGTCGTTAGGTATGGCTTGCTTAATGTTCTCGTCCTCCATTTTGTTAAAGTAATCAACATAATGTTTGTAACTGCTGGCTTTTAACACAAGAGGATTAGCACTCTTCTGCGAAAAACAATTACAGTAAACTAAAATAATAATAAGCGATATTAATAGTCTTTTAAACACGTTATTTTAAAGAAGTAGTTTTTAAATAATGAATAAAATAAATGGCTTCCTTATCTTTTGCATTGGCATTAGGTAAATCATAATCCTGGTCGGTGGGTGTATCTGCATTGGGGAAACGTCTTGTGCCACCCGTTCTAAAAACAATTCTCTCTACGCTCTCCACCGGTGCAAAACAAATATTGTTGGAAGCTTTACCATTGATGGTAACCATGTAAAATCTTGTAGCGGTATTTAGTTCAATTTTTATGTTCAGCACTTCTCCGGCAGTATATTTTCCCAGAGATTTATTGCGATATCCCTGCTTGGTTAAAATATTCGCTGCTGAATCCAGCATTAATCGTAAGCATGGTGTTCCGCTTGCATTCACTATTTCAATTTCTAAATTGCCGGTATTATTTTGTTGTGGAGTAATAGTAAATTCTAATGTTAATTTTTTTGCCGCAGGAAAAACTCTTTCTGCTTTTGCATAATCAAACGGGTCGCTATCATGTAAAGCCAATACTTTTTTGCCAGTAATTTTTTCCATCGCTACCTTACTCCAAAGCGGACTAAAAATATTCCATTCTTTCAATTCTTCGCCATCTTTTTTTTCATCAAACACATCATCTACATCTGCTGTTACTTTATTTGTTACAGGTACTGGAATTTTGCTCACCCACATATCTTCTTTGTTCATGCTGTACGTAACCCACATATTTCCATTGGGTGGCGTACCATCCATTTCGGGTATGCCACGTACATATTGCGGACCATAACTTTTGTAAGCACCGCCATACCGCAGCGAACTGATCTCTCCATTTACCAGTAACAAATTTTTATATTGCAAGCCATCATCACTTAAGCTAACTGCCAATGGCCATCTAAACTCCGATGGATTATAAACAGCAGCGTATTTATTATCCGAAGTTTTTTGTCCCCATATTTTTGCATTGGCGTTTACAAAGCCCGGCGCTCTTAAAGGACCGTATCGCCATGTCTTACCTTCATCTTTACTAATGCTGGTTAATGCATATTTCCACAATCCAACAACATTACCATTGGGTAAATGATAATAATTAAATGCTTTAAAATCTTTTTTCAAATAGATTAACGGATCGTTACGGTCAGCTTCTTCCACCATTTGCTGCATCAATAACGGTGTTGCTAAAATCTCTTCGCAGGCTTTTATAAATGCTGCATCTTTTGATTTTTTATAAAACGGATAGCTGGTATTTTTTTCATTGAAGGCATGATTGTAGCGTAAAAAATGAATAGCTCCAAAACTGCCATCTTCTTTTATCTCCCTTATCACCCTTCCCACACCATTGCCATCATTGGGGTCATCTTTTTGCCCCAGCACAATTCCATAATATCCCAATGCAAAAAACCTTTTACTTTTTGATGTATAAAAACCAATACGCTGGTGCATTACAGCAAAATCATTTTTTGCAGAATCTTTTTTACCTTCTTTTACAGTGCCATCAATTAATCTATAAGGAGGAAAAATAACAACAGGATAGTTCCAGCTATAGCCATCTTTTGAAGTTTGTAATAACGTTTGTCCTTTGCCCTCATGCTCGCCAACCGGATTGCTTAAATATTCTAAGTAAAAAGTATTGTTCCAGTACGCCAGCATGGGTGCATGGTTGTACGTCCACCATGTTGCGCCGGTATCTGCCCGGTTGGCCCTCATGGTTTGTATGTTGTGTACGCCAATGGCAGGAGATAGCTGACCGTGGTGATAATCTACGTTAGATAAAGTGCTGCCTGTGTACCGAACTGTATCCTGTGCAACTAAGCCCCCATCCCCTGAAGGGGAGAAAAAACAGATACTTGATAATAAAATATATCTTACCGCTAACTTCATTTTTTTTATTCTAATTCAATAAATGCTTAACAATTTTTTTTCTTACCAGCACAATCGTTCCATGTTTATGATTCAATGGCACGTTTATTAAACTATCTGCCTTTATAAAAATTTTAAAATCTTTAGTGAAAGAGGCACCATATTTTTTATTCTGGTACACATCATAATAAATCAGATACCCATCTTTTACTTTTGCTACTGCCGGACCTTCGGTAAATTTTTCTGTAAAAGGTTTCGAAATATTTTTCCATGGTCCCATTGGATTATTTGCAAAGGCTACTTTAATATTTCTTTCGGGCCTTGTGTTATCTTTTAATACCAGCACATACTCTTTTGCAGCTCTCTTTACAATCACCGCATCTATCACACTAAACTTAGGGTCGAGAAATAATTTAGCGTCAGAAAATGTTTTAAAATCTTTGGTGGTTACATAATACATCCGGTGGTTATTATCTTCTGCTTCTTCGCCTTTTTCAAACTTAAAAGGAATGGTAGAGGCCCATATAATGATGAACTGCTTATTTTCATCATCATAAAATAATTCGGGTGCCCACACATTTACAACAGTGGTTTCTTTTTGCATTACCGGAATATATTGTTGTGCACTCCAGTTATTTAAATTTTTAGAAGATGCATAACCAAAACCATTACCGCCTTTCCATTCTGTTGTCCATACCAAATGAAAAGTACCATCCGGCCCCTGCAACATGGATGGGTCTCTCATAATTTTATCTTTACCAATTAATGGTTTTAAATAAATACTATCCATAGTTTTCCAATGGTAACCATCTTTGCTAAATAACATTCGTAAGCCTTCATTTGCAGGTTCGTGAAAAGAAGTGAACAGGTATGCTTTTTTGTTACAGGAAAAAATTCCTGCAACAAATAAAAACACAACAAAGTATATAAAGTATTTCTTACTCACTATTGATTCTTGAATGTTACTTTTTCAATAATTAATACCCAATCATTACCATTTTCGAGTTTACCGGGTGGTTTAAACAATTCTGTATCCCTAGTTCTTGAAATATGAGTATCCCGGATACTTCCATTCCTGGGATTAAACCATGAGGTTTTTATGAATTGAAATCCCATCCTGCCTGTATTTATTTCAAAACTCCTCCCATTATAAACATAAAACATGGCATAGCCTTTTCCCTTTGTACCAAGTACTCTTTCATATTTTTCTCCATTACCAATAATCATTGCTTGGTCGGGCACTCTGTCAAAATAAGATTTGTTCAACATTAATTTTTTTAAATACTGCATTTGCATTGCACCCGGCGCACTCAGTCCATCCTGCCATTTTATTTTTGGAAAAAATGAAATGCCGGAATCTCCCGGTGTATAAAACTGCATCACCGAATTATGTCCATAAGTAAAACCTGCAGCACCGGCAAACACACTCCAGTATGCATACCGGCGAATTTCATAATCCTGCCAATAAGGGTCGGTAGATTTATGCAAACCATACGGAATATCTTCATAACTCGGCTCGCCATCAAATGTTGGCTTTGTTGGTATTAAATTATAATCATCTTCAACGTACTTCCAGTTATCTTCTCCATAATGTAAAGTTTCATTGGCAGAAGTATCCTGTGCGTAACTTCTGTGGCCGCTTTGAAACATATTAAAGTCCATCCATTTTTCATTTTGAAACCAGGCAGAAGAAGAATTTCTTCCCCGTGGGTGAAAAGTAATTAAATGATTTTTATCAATAGCACGAAGTGTGCTGCCCAGTGCATTCCATTTATCCAATGCATCAGCACCTTTAATATCACCGCCATTTAACCAGATGATATTGGTTTTATTTTTATACCGGTTGGCTAAAAATGTTGCATAAGTTTTTGCCTGCTCTACCGAAACATATTTAATATTTCCGCCCCAAACCGGCACCAATGCCATATAAATATTACGCTTAGCCGCTTCTTTAATTACAAAATCTACATTATCCCAGTAGTTATATTTACCCGAAAGATTGGGCGTAGCTACGTTTTTATTAATCAATGCAGAATCGTCATAAGCATCGGTAACATCCAATTCGTGCAATAACATTACCTGTATTACATTAAAGCCTTTTTGTTTACGGTCATCTAAATATGCAATGGCTTCTTCCTTTTTGCATTTTTTTAAAAGCAACCAGCCTGTATCACCCAACCAAAAAAATGGCTTACCATCTTTAGTTGCAAAATACCTTTTGTTAGCAGCAATTTTTAAAGGCTGCATTTGTGCATTAGAAAAAAACGTTGCTATTAATAATACTATGGTAAAATATTTTTTCATTTTTTTGGGACAAGCAATTAATCTTTGTTCAACATCGTTGTGTCACTCACTTGTACGTCCGGTTCTTTATTGAGCTTTAATTGTGTTTTGTTTGTTATGTTTTGCTGTTCAGCACCTGTCGTCCCTACAGGGCGCAACAACTCGGCTTTTATTTTTTCTACCCACCTTAAGCTCCTACGGAGCTATTTTTATTTATATTCTTCTTTTCATTCCTTGCCATTTTTCTTATTAAGAGGCAGGGCTTATTCACTCAAATATTTTTCACTTCTGCCGCCGGGTGAGCCACTCTTTAGGGTGTGACCCATCCTACGCTTTAATCTTCTACATTTTCCCCTTTAGGGGATAGGGGTTTTAATTTTCTTCGTTTCAACATCATACACAATACTATTCTTACCATCACTCAATATGGATTCATTTTTATTTTGTGAAGTAAGCGGCTTCATAGTTGTTGCAGCTTTTAATAATGCCGCATTAATATCATTGGGCAATACCGGCAAACTTCCTCCCGCCATAAATACTGCCATTCCAAATTCGGGATAACTATCACCGCTATACATAACTGCTTTTGCTGGATATTTTTCCCGGTATTCTTTTACGGCACGATAAACCTGTTCAAAACTTGTTTTCTTTGGTTTTAATAAACGGGCATGCTGGCGTGGTGCTAAATTTTGCCCGCCCGGTGGCGCATACACTGTACCATCGGCCTGGTAATGCCAGTAACGAATATCGATTACATCAATAATTGCAGCATAGACTGGCAAATTTAAAATGGCATCCTGTACATCTTTGGTTACACTTAACCCAATGATGGGGTGTTTGCCCGTTTCTTTTTCCCAATCTTTAATTACATCTAACCAAAATTTTACAAAATGTATTGGGCCGGTAAACTCTTCGCCTATCAATTGTATCACACCGTTATTATCTTTGAAATTATTTAAACACTGGCGAATATATTTTTTATGAACCTCTCTTCTAACAGGATTGCTGATATCATAAAACTGCTCCGCATAAAATATTCTTTTATCTCCTGCATAATTAACCGGCTCCACAAAACCTGTGTTGTTAATATTATTGGCAGTACGCCATGGAAAATCGGCATAGTGTGCACCTGCTTCAATTATGTTGTGCTGAAAATAATTTTGATGCATCAACAATAAACCTTTTTCATCGGCCAGGTCTGCAAATTGTTTTAAGCGGCTCCAGTAAAATAAATTGTATTTAGTAAGATCGTATTTACTCAATCCATCCCATGCAATTTCTTTTCCGCTTCTTGCAAATGGCAATTCGTAAAACGGTGGCCACACTTCGCCGTCCATTCTTTTTACTCTTTGGTGATCATCCCTTCTTCTGTCGTACCACAAACCATAATTGTGTTCTATGGCAATAGTGTGGGTTACTTTCATTTCATATGTTACTTCATTCAAATCATCGGTTAAACCTTTTCCAGTTCTGCCGGGCACAAAACGGGTGATATGTGCTTTAGCGTTTTGCAAATCTTTTCCCTGTACACCACCACTCCACCATTGTACATTTTGTCTTTTTCCTGTAATCACTTCGCCATTTCTTACCAACCAACCATTTTCTATTTTCATTGCAGGGGCAGGCATTGCTGCCGGTAATTTTTTAATTCCTATGGCATCAATTGTTTTAATTCCAGCGGTACTTATTGTTATAGCATTTCTTTGCGATGCTTCAATAATCCATTCAATTAATTGCTTACGTGGTTTTGCAGCTTGCCTGGTTAATTCCATTGCAGTTTCTACCGAAGGGCTGCTGCTGGCTTCTGTTGGAATGTATAAAAGCTGCGCCATTTGATCTACGTTCTTATTAAGGCGTTGCGCCAATTGTGCATAATACAAACTTCTTGGTGTAATAGTATTATTCGATTCGCCCCAATAGCCATCACCACTAAATTGCGCCCAACTACCAAATGACCAGTTTTGTGCAGTGGGTGGTTTATAACAATCTATTCTTGCAGCGGTACAATTCCACAACACACTGTTTGCCGCTGCCCATCCGGCACCGTTAGCATCTTGCCCACGGTTGCCAAATCGCAAAGCATTACCATCAACATTAACCACATCAAACAACACACCGCTTGCCCAACTATCAATAGCGCCACTAAAACTGTAAGGCAAAACGCTTTCGCATTGTACAAAGGCATTAGGGCCGGGAGCACAATATCCGGTTGCAAAATCGTGGTAACCATTTTCGGCATAACAACGTTGAAATAAAGTTTGCTGCCCGCTGGTTAAAAATGTGTACCTCCGTTGTCCACCAATTTCAGATACAGGATGTTTTGAAATACAATCTTCTATCGTAATTCTTTTTGATGTTTCCAAAACACTTACTGCTGAGCCTGCAAAATTTTCAAAACTGATCTGCCGCACCCAGGCATCAGTCGCATTTTCTATATTGATCGCATTCCAGCGATGGTCTTCGTCTTTTAAATTATTTTTATCATAGACAGAATTGCAACGCAGGTTTTCAATACCGCAGTTTTCTATTCTCCCTTCCCAGCTATACCCATATATCATTCCGCCACCATACGCAGAATCTATTGCAGTAGTTAGTGGAGCATCAATAGTAATTGTATTGCCGTCAATTTTTGTAATAGTTCTATCGAAGAACAGATCCCTATTGCCGGGCTTCCAGCCCAATGCGGAGATACCTCCTCCGAAAATATCTGTTCCTAATATTGCTATCCAGTTTTTAGTAGAAGGACGGCGGATAAATATTTTTGTTGGAAGCTGTTTGTTTATGACTGAACTATCAACATGAAATTGTGCAGCGTTTACGGGCACATAAGAATCAATAATCTTATAACCATTAAATTCTTTTTCCAGTTTATTCTTTCCTACAATCTTTATCAATGCTAACCTTCCTGTACCTGCTCCAATGATGGTTGTACCGTTTGCATTCATTCCACTTCCACGTAACACTACTCCACTTGCTGTAATTCGTAATTGACCAAAAACTTCATACGTACCTTTCTGCAATAACACGGCACCACGAAAACCATTGGCATCAAGTGGTAATGAAGCCACATAATCCAATGCAGCTTGAATGCGGAATGTTGCATCGCCTTTGGCAACAGGCAACACAATTTTTATTTCAACATTAGGGATTGCTTGTTCTGAGGCTTTGTAACCGCAATAAGAAAAATCGGGAATGCGGTTGCCTAGAGTATCGGGGGTGTAAATTAATTTTCCTTTATCGATAAATAAAGGAGCAGGCTTTACAATTTTTTGCGCTTGTAAAACCTGCTGTAACCCAAAAACAACTGCTGCTATAAGAAAGAGTTGATGATATGCTTTTTTTGTATTCACTAATGAGCCGTATATTTTTATTCGCTTCAATAAAAGTTCAATAAAGTTATACTGTTGAAGAGTGCGACGCCACAACAGCTCAACAGTAATTCTAAAGCTGGTTATAAAAAATTATTTTTTAGCCGCTGTAAGCGGCTTTACATTTTTAATATCTACTACACTATTTAAATATACTTCAATATTGCTGTACCCGCTATTAGTAATTTTTGCTGCATCCGCTGCCTCATTGGGATTAAGTTTATTTTTTATTTCATATGCATCGGGCATACCATCATTATCACTGTCTTTGTAAGCAGTGCCTTTGTATTCGGGATAGCCGCCCATTTGCGATGGTTCTGTTATTATGCCAATTTTGTATGAATCTTTTGCCAGGCGGCGATGTTTGAATTGTGTTTCGGGCAACACCACATTTTCTGGATATTCTATTTTTCCTGTGGTTACCTGCTTTACAATTCGGGTATCTACTGCATCTCTTACAGGCAATGTAGCACCTGCATTGGCCAGTACATATTTTCTTGCTTCGCTTGCACTAAGTAAAGTTATTGGCGGCATGGGCAATGGCTTTGGCCATTTAATGTTGGCTGCATATTTTCCTGCACCATTTTCTTCTTCTACCTGTACTCCACCATTCCAGTTATCTTTTGTAATGGCCGGATAACCTTCCATTACATTTCCATTTACATAAGCCCTGCCATAATACCTTTCTTTTAATTTACTTCGGCCGCTTTCGGGTTTTAAAATTCTATGACCAACATTATTTTTTGGCGTGGCCGGGCCAGGCTGAAAATAATTATTGATGATATTATATTGTGCCCTGTAGTCGCCACCATCAATAGAGCGGTGTACCCAGTTGAACATTACATTATTGGCAAAGTTAAAAACGCCGTTCCATCCTATAGATGGATTGCGGCCTGCATTGTTGGCCCAAAGGTTACGGACAAACGCACAATTTTCGCCGCCTAATGTGCTGCCAAAAGAATGGTTCCAGGTATCTAATGCTTCTGCAAAAATGGAATTTTGAATAGTGATATTTACAGTAGGGAATTTATCTTCAATTTTACCGGTACTGTCGTTGTACATGTGGCGGTACATACTCATGTTTTCATCAAGGCCCCAACTTGCACTTACATGATCAATCATAATATTGCCAATGGGATTACCACCAATGGCATCGTCTCGTCTGCCCACCCATGTTTCGCCACGGCGGAAACGCATGTAGCGGATGATGACATCATGCGTATTTATCCAAACACTTTCGCCAGCCAAACAAACGCCATCGCCGGGTGCAGTTTGCCCCTGTATAGTGATGTAGGGTGCTCTTATAATTACCGGAGTTTTTATACGAATAATACCGGCTACATTAAAAACAATTATTCTTGCACCACCCTGTTCACATGCCCACCTGAAACTTCCTTCGCCATCATCATTTAAATTGGTTACCACAATTACTTTGCCGCCACGGCCACCAAAACTAAATTTACCACCGCCTTCTGCTCCGGGAAATGCAGGAATGTCTGCCTGCGGTAATTCATCAAAACGTGAAGCCCATGGAATGTAGGGTTTGCCTTCTTTTTCCTGTTGTAAAATAATGGGGTAAGCAATGGCCCATGCAGCATCTGAATGCCTCGTTGATGCTTTCATTAAAGAATCGGATACCTTTTGCACATCGGCAGGAATATCGGGATATTGCGCACTGGCTTTATTTACACTGCCTAAAATAATGGCGGCAAAAAATATTTTTTTAAAAGAATGTTTCATTATGATTGCTGTTTAAAAAATATTAGACGACGAAATATAAAATTATTGTTGTTTTTTATTTTTTATGATTAAAAAAAGAGAAAGTGAATTGCTTTCTCTTTTTTAAGTATTGTATCAATTATTTATTTTTCAATTTTTACATCAATATTGATAGATGAATTGGAGCCCTCATTATTAGTAAAACTAACTCCCATTACACCATATTTACCAGTAACAGTTTTAAAAACAAAATTTTGTCCTGTCAACAACAAATTAATATTAGCCTGCGTCCCTCTGTCTGTTTGCGAAAACCTTGTTACTGTACCAGAATTTAGCGCAGGTACACAAGCCGTACGTATAGCGCCAGCCGATGTTATACTTGCCACTGTAGTACTGGTGCTTTTTAAAAGGGTAGCATTTTTTGTCCAGGTACTAATATCATAATGTGCAAATGGTGTTATGGTATTAGGGAGCGTATAAATGGTATGTCCTTTAGGTTGTAAAGTACTGTTTACTGTAACCATAGTTGTATCATAGAAATAACCAAAATCAATTAAGTTTGATATTGATGCACCGTCAGAATAAGAGTATGAGTTTCCATTACTGGTTGCGAAATAACATTTATTTATTTTTGCTGCAGAATCAGGCACTTTTAAAAAACGGTACGACCAAAAAGTGTAATCAGCTTTCACAGTTACAGTTATTGCCTTATGGCCAATATAAACGCCGTTAGCAGTATGCGCTACAAAATGATAAATATAACTGCCATTAATACTATCAGCCCTTAAACGCTTAACCACCGAATAACTGTTTTTAGTAGCCGCAGTCATTGTATCTCTAACAACAAAAGCTGTTTGGTTTGCAGGGTTTTTTTGAATACTTACAAACCTCATATCAGTGCTGCTGGTAACTGTGTAGTCGAAAAATATGCTGTCTTTTGGATTAACTGTAATATTATCAGTTACAAAATTAGTACCCGAGTTTCGTAAAGTAATTGTTGCATTGCTTTCATCAACAGGCGAAGTCTTTTTTTCGCAAGCTGTTACTGCAAGCAGCACAACTGTTATTGGAATTATTATTTTTTTCATTTTAGCTTTTTTTTAAATCATAAATTATTGGTAAGGGTCAAAAGTGCCGCCAGACCATCCTATTGTTTGAGCAATACCGGGTGTTTGCGAAAACAAATTTGGTAACGGATATGCATAATAAGTGTTTGGGATGCTTATAACATTTGAGCCTTCCAATGTAGTAATTGCAGGAGCGTTAAACATAGCTGCATATACAGATGGGTTATTCAAATTAGCAGTGTCACGTGGTTTAAACCCCAGGGCATTGGCAACATCTAAATAAATTCGACCAACAACAATAGGATTAGGAAGATTTCCTGCGGTATAAGGTAATTTAGGTGTAACCTTATATGCCTGGCGTGCAGTAATTAAATGTAAATTACGGGTGCGGCGTAAATCGTGGTATCGCATACCACCTTCCATTGCAAACTCAACCTGGCGCTCATTTAAAATTAACGTACGCATAGCTGCCATATTGGTAGCCAGGCCTAAGCCATAATCATTAGCACCTGCTATAATACCAGCCCGCTGGCGTAACCTGCGTATCATATCTTTTGCTTCGGTTAAATTACCCGTTTCATTTGCACATTCGGCAAGGTTTGCAATAACTTCTGCAAAACGCATTTCAATCCAATCCATACCATTACCGCCTCCAAAATTTGAATTATAAGCTACTGTAGCTAATGTAACAGAAGGAATGGTTAAGCGTTTGCAATAAAAGCCCGTATTAATTTGAGCTTCGACTGCATTTTCGTTTACTACACCAGTGTAGGACCATTGGCGACGGCCAGTTTTTCCATTTAATGCCCAAACATCTCCATTAACAGCAATAGTAGCATTAAAACGTGGATCCCGGTTTAACCAAAACTGTGTTGCGTTATAACCCGAACCAGCAGCCGAAATTGGTGTGCCATCATTCATTGTATAGGCTTGTGCTAAATTCCAGGTAGGCTGATTTTGACCACCACCACCAGCAGACTCAGTAACCGGACGGGTTACGTTTTCAAGATTATGTCCCAAATCACGGCTGGTACTGTATTTTCTAACTAATAAAGCTTCCTTATGATCTTCGGTAATTAAAATATTTGCGTAGTTAGCTACTAAAGCATACCCATCAGCAACACAGGCATCATAAGCAACCTTGCATGCAGCATAAGCATCTGTCCACCGTACGGCATCGTTAGTAATATTAAATTGAGGGCTGGCCCATAATAATAAAGTTTTCCCTTTTACAGCCAGTGCCGCAGCCCTGGTAACTTTATTTATTTCGGCTGCAGCAGGCCAGCTTGCCGGTAAATATGCTGCGGCAGAATCTAAATCGCTGGCAATTGCTTTAATACATACACTGGTTTTACTACGGGGAACAGATAAATTTTCTTCATCTAATGTTTGTGCTTTTAAAACTAAAGGCACACCACCATATAAACGAACCATTCTAAAATAAGTAAAAGCCCTTAAAAAGAAGAATTGCCCTTTAAGTTGTTTTTTAACAGAATCTGGTATTGTAACGCTGGCATTTAAACCATCAATAGCAAGATTACAACGGCGAATATCACCGTACCTGTTTTGCGTTGCATTAGTGGCACTTGTGCCAATATCGGTTACTGAATTTTCTACTAACTGACCGTATAAGAAAGCAGTATTGGCATTATTAGACTCGTCGCTTGTAGTATGAATATTGGTATTAGTTAAAAGCGGCCATTGCGGCATAACTAATGAATAGGTTCGGTTTAAAAATAACCCAACTGCTCCTGCATCTTCAAATGCACCTACCACTTCCAATCCATTCGGATCTTCAATTTCGTAAAAATCTTTTTTACAAGATGAAAATGTAATTGCACTAATGCCAATTGCTATTAACGCTACATTTATGTGTTTTATATATTTCATGTTTCTTTTTATTAATGAATTATAAACTGATGTTTAAACCAAGCGAAATTGTTCTTAATGTTGGATATGATGCAAAATTGCTGGTATAAGGATCTTTGTATTTTAATGGGTTTGCAATGCTCCATAAGTTAGTACCCGAAACCATTATTTTACAATCTGGTATTTTATATTTAGCAGATATACGCTTAGGCATTGTATAGGATAGTACCATATTATTAATACGGCTTTGTGTACCATCTACAGCCCAAAAAGTGGAGTTCTCCCTTGCTAAAGGTGCATCAACTCTTGGATATTTACCATTTGGATTATCGAGGCTATAGGTATCGTTCCAGAATAGTGGTGCATTTTGTGTTGTAGTTGGTGCTTTTCTGGCTTCGCTGTCGTAAAAACGTTTTCCACCAATACTTAAATTCATATTGGTTTGTAATTTAAAATCTTTATAAGTTACACCAAATGTAATTCCGAAACCAATGATTGAAGTAGTACGGTCAAACATTGTTGTAATATCATTATCATCAATTTTACCATCGCCATTTACATCTTTAAAATCCATAAACCCAATTTGTGGTTTTACACCTCCAATGGTGTAGTTAGGATTTTTAGCTAAAATAGCGTCTACCTCAGCTTGTGAGCGAATAATGCCAGTAGTTATATAACCAAAGTTATTACCGTTGTATTTGCGGGGATCTTTACCAATTGGATTACTAATAGCATTATTGCCATACAAACCAAAAGCACTTGCATTATAATACTGCTGTAATATTTGGCTGTTGCTCCAGCCAAAGTTTACATCGGTGGTAAAACCCCAGTTTGTATTAAACCTGGTGCGATATCCTACCGAAAACTCTGCACCCCATGAAAGTTGTTGTCCGTAATTTTTTACTGCCGAAGGTAAACCGGTTGTTATTGGCAATAAACCTGCATCTAATTGATTAAAGCCATCATAAATATAACGCTGATAAAAATCGGCAGAAATATTTATTTTACTTCTGATGATGGCTGCATCAAAACCAATATTTAAAGTTCTTGCTTTTTCCCATGTTGCATCCGGGTTAGGATATAAATTTGGATCAAGTCCGTTTGTAAATACATTGTTGCTTCCAAATAAATAACCCTGTGTTTGAGAGAAACGGTTTACATAAGTTTTATTAGCAACCCTGTCCTCGCCTACTAAACCATAAGTAGCTCTTAATTTTAAGCTGTTGATAAAACTAATACTTTGCATAAATTTCTCATC
>NZ_JANMUN010000083.1:0-7462 GCF_031391665.1 Ferruginibacter sp. | reverse complement strand
TACCGTGTTTTTGAAGGCAACCGCCCCACCAATTCTTTTTTAATTAAAGAGATTACACCATTTAGTTTGGGTGAATTAATTGCTTTGTACGAACATAAATTTTTGTACAAGGTGTTATCTGGAATATTTACAGCTTCGATCAATGGGGTGTTGAATTGGGAAAAGTATTAGCTGGAAAAATTTTACCGGAGCTGTTGAATAATGATGAAGTAAGCTCACACGATTCATCGACCAATAACCTGATAAATGCTTATAAAAAAATGAAATGATGAATTTTTAATCTTTTTTATGATAGCAGACAAACAAAAATTAGCTCATCCTGCTTTTATATTGTCAGTTTTATTATTAATAACTAACGACTGGTTGTTTAAAGTTTCTTTTCACAATTTTATTACAGGCAAACTTTCCGATTTCGCAGGGCTTTTTGCTTTCCCTTTTTTTCTCAGTACAGTTTTTCCCCGCTTGAAAAAACCACTGCATGTATTTACTGGCGTGCTGTTTATTTTTTGGAAATCTGACCTTTCGCAGCCAATAATTAACCTTCTTAATTCTATTTACATTCCAGTTAACAGAACAATTGATTTTGGTGATAATATTGCACTAATAAGCGTTATTTTCTCCTATATATTTTTTAATACTTGTACGCAGCCATATATTGCTAAGCCAATTTTTATCAAAGTTATTGCTATAGTTTCCTGTATTGCATTTATGGCAACAAGTGTACCTCCACGTGATTTGAGAAAATTCATCGCAATTGATAAGGAATACCCCTTTAATTTTTCAAAAAGAGAACTGTTATCAAGATTGAACAGCGTTCAGCTGAAAGAAATTAACCAGGCAAATAAAGTTAGTGGTCAAGTTGATTTTGACAGCGAAACAAATGTTTTTCATTTTCATGGTGAAACAGATACTCTTGCATTGATTTTAGATTATGAAAAGATTAAGGATACCGATACAGTAAGGTATAAAACTTCTTTTGTCGAAATTATGATTACAGGGAATGATAATACTTCGATGTTGAAATTAGTAAGTATTTATTATTATGTGCCTAAACATAAAGAAAAAGATTTCAGGGATAAAGCTATAACAGTATTTGAAAAATGGGTGGTAAAGAAAATTAAAAAAAGTGTTCGTAAAAATAAGCTGTGAATGAATCAATATCTATCCGGTGTAGTGAGTTGTGTTTCCAAATAAATTGCAGTGGTAAATTTTATTTTATTCAACCTGCCTTTAATAATAATCTTTTTAACTGCTTCATGCGGCAATGTATTACCTGCAACCTGTGTTAAATAAATCTTCCAAACCTTATTGCCTTTTTTAGGGATAAACTTTACCGGTTTTCCGTTTTCATTTTTTATGCCAACGGTCGCAGCAGTTTCGGCTTTATCTGCAACAGCAGCAGTAAATAAAATACCATTATAAAAAACCGAATCAACTTTTGGTTTACCATTAAACCTGCATTCTATATAAATAAACCTGTCAATTATTGGCTCCGGATTTATTGTATTACCATTTTCATCCTTCATTGCCATACCCGGAAATGATGCCGTATAAAAAGCCTGCGCTTTTTGTATGCGGTAAATTTGTGCATTGCAGCTGCTGCATAAAATAACTGCTGACAGTAAACCTAATAATTTTTTCATCAACAATGATTTAAACAAAAATAGTATTTTAAGGTGGATTTGTTTTTTCTATAAAATTAAAAACCCTCTCAAAAATGAAAGGGTTTATGCAATTAGGTTTGGTGTTGGTTTACCACTTATCTACTTCCTCAGTACTGCCATTATCAACTGGTGTTGTTGCGGCAGGAGCTTCAGCTTTTTCTTCAACAGTTATTTCTGGAGTTTCGGTTGATGTTGCTTCAGCACTTGCAGTTGCCTGCGGTGCGCCACCTTCTCCCTCGTAAGGAGTGTCGTGGTTAAAAGCATCAAAATCAAAATTGGGCATTAATTCTGTTTTTACATAATCGATGGCTTCGCCCAATCCTTTAATAAATTTATTGAAATCTTCTTTATACAAAAAGATCTTATGTCTTTCGTATCCATCGCTGTCAAACTTTTTACGGCTTTCGGTAATGGTTAAATAAAAGTCGTTACCACGGGTTTCTCTTACATCAAAAAAGTAAGTCCTGCGTTTTCCAGCACGGATGCGTTGACTGTAAACGCTTTCCATTTTTTTGTCGTTGTTCTCGTACGCCACTGTTATATTGTTTTTAGTTTTTTAACGATTATCCATTTTTAGGACTTCGCAAAGATAAAATTGTTTTTGAAACCACAAAATATAAATCGCCCCCATCCCCTGAAGGGGAGTTATTTGGACTGTATTTAAAAATTGAACTTACTACTATTACAAGTTTTGTAAAAATTATAATCGCTGAATAAATCCCCCTCAGGGGATGGGGGCTTCTTGCTGGCGGTTATACATTTCGGTATAAATGCCATTGTTTTGCATGAGCTCCTCATGGGTGCCCTGTTCGGCAATGCTCCCCTCATCCAGCACCACAATCTTATCAAACTTAAACAAAGAAAATATGCGGTGGGTAATAATCAATGCCGTTTTATTTTCAAGATAGTTGTACAGGTTTTCAATAATCTCCTTCTCTGTACGGGCATCTACAGCACTCAGGCAATCATCAAAAATTACAATTTCAGGGTCTTTAATCAATGCACGGGCAATAGAGATGCGTTGTTTTTGTCCGCCGCTTAATGTTACGCCCCTTTCCCCGATCATGGTGTTATAATTATGTTGAAATTTTTCAATCTCGGTGTGCACACTGGCTTGCTTAGCAGCAGTAATTATTTTTTCCTGCGATGCATTCTCTAAACCAAAACTTATATTATTGCTGACAGTTTCGCTGAATAAAAAAACATCCTGCGGTACGTAGCTTATTTGTTCCCGTAAGGTATTAATATCAATTTTATTTATGGGGATACCATCGTAAGTTATCAATCCCTTTTGTGGATTGTACATGTGCAGCAGCAATTGTGCAATGGTGGATTTGCCTGAACCAGTACGGCCAATGATGGCCACTTTTTCACCTTTATTAATTTGTAAAGAGAAATTTTTTATAGCATTGATGCCGGTATGAGGATAAGTAAAATCTACGTTGGTAAAAGTGATATTACCCTCTAATGCAGCCCCTCCTTGAACTTCGTTCGTTCTCTTTTCAGACAACCCCGGTGGGGAGGGAAATGGAGAAGATTGATTTTTTATTTTATCATTATCTTGAATTTCATTTTTTATTTCGGGCTCGGTATGTAAAAATTCATTTATTCTTTTTTGAGAAGCTGCAGCTCTCTGTGTCATACTCGCCGTCCACCCGATAGCGCTTACCGGAAAGGTGAGCATCTGAATGTACAACACAAATTCTGCAATGGTACCAACAGTGGTGCCATTTACATTATTTATCACATCAAGGCTGCCCACCATAATAGTTATGATGGTACTTAAGCCAATCAACAATGCCATACTGGGAAAATAAATAGCTTCAGTTTTTGCCAGGCTCAATGCATTATTACGGTATGCTTCGCTGTTATTTCTAAAAAAGATAAGCTGAGCTTTTTCCTGTACATAAGATTTTATTACCCTTATGCCGGAGTAAGATTCCTGTGCGTTGGTGGTAAGATCGCTTAAAAGCGATTGTATCTTTTCGCTTTTTTTATTGATGATAGTGTTTACAAAATAAATAGTGATGGCTAATAATGGCAACGGTGCCAATGCCACTAAAGTAAGTTTAGGACTTTCTTTCAGCATAAAAAAAACGCTAAAGCCAATTACAGCAGCAAGGTTTATAAAATACATTATTGCCGGTCCGGTGTACATTCGTACCCGGCTCACATCTTCCGAAATGCGGTTCATTAAATCGCCGGTGCTGTGTGTTTTGTAAAAGTTGGTATCTAATTTTTGGTAATGAGAAAAAATTTCATTCTTTTGATTGTACTCAATATGACGGCTCATTACAATAATGGTTTGCCGCATTAAAAACATAAATATACCGCTGATAATGGCGAGGATGAGTAAAGTAATACCTGCCAGTAAAATTTTATTATCCTGGTGGTTTTCAAAAAACACAATTACATTTCTTACCAAAAAGTCGTAGTTTTTTTCTGCTTCTCCTGCGTTTGCAGTAACCTCTTTTTCTCCTTTTACCGTATGCACTACTGTATTCACTACATACCTGGTTATTTGCGGCGCTAAAATTCTGAAGTAATTGGTTAAAACAACAAACACAATACCCAGCATAAAAAGCCAGCGGTATTTCCAAAAATATTTGTTGAGGGATTTGAGGTGCTTCATCGGGTGCAAAGGTACTTGAGTTAATGGATAATTATAAAATGTATAATGTATTCAATCCAAGGCAGTGTTTATATTTTTAAGCCGCCCTATTATTCATTATTAAATTATCAATTATCCATTTTGCTAAGAATGTATATAATTCTGCAAATGCTCAATCGTTTCTTCCTGTGTAAGAATGGTTTCTTTAATAACATCATTAATTGAAATGATACCGCAGAGCTGGTCGTTTTCAAAAACGGGTAAATAGCGGATATTATTTTCGCTCATTATTTGCATACAGGTATCCACAGAATTGTCGGGTGTAATGCGGGGCAAACCAGTAGTCATAATTTCTTTAACCAAAGTAGTGGTAGATGATTTTCCTTTAAGGATAACTTTACGGGCATAATCCCTTTCGGTTAAAAGCCCGATATAATTACCATTTTCTTCCACTACAATAGAACCAATATTTTTTTCTGCCATTTGCTTTAAGGCATCCAGCACGGTAATATCTGGTGTAATGGTAATTACATTGCTGCCCTTTCTTTTTAAAATGTTTGATACTTTTTTCATTTTGGCTGTTTAGCGTTAAAAATTTTTACTGCAAATGCATTTGTAAGTTATTGTTTTTTTACTGACTTTAAAAACATTTACTTTAAATTTTATTCATACTGTTATTATTTAAATGGGTAAAAATTAATTGGTTACCACAATTTTGTAATCAATTTTAGCATTAACTTCAACCCTTGTAAAATCGCTTTCAAATATGGGTGCCTCTTCCATGATTATTTTAATTCTTGCTGCATTGGCCTTTTCGGGCATTGCATTAATGGTATCAAAAATAGTTACCCGTTCTACTTTTAACAAAAGCAAAGGCGAACCTTACGAATGCGGCATACCCACCACCGGGCAAACCTGGGTACAATTAAATGTGGGCTATTATTTATTTGCCATTATATTTTTAATTTTTGATGTGGAGCTGGTATTTCTGTATCCCTGGGCTGTAGTAGCAAAAAAGGTAGGCTGGCTTGCATTGGTTGAAATTGTAATTTTCTTTTTTATTTTATTTATGGGATTTTTATATGCACATAAAAAAGGGGCATTGAAGTGGATGTAGAGCCCCTCCTATCCTCCCCGGAGGGGAGAGAAAAGTAGAAGATTGCGGAGTAGATAAAAGCGATTAATTTTTTTATAATCTTCAATAAATGAATGATAGTACAAATAATGCAGAGTCTTTAAAAGTCCTCCCTTCTGGGGAGGATTTAGGAGGGGCTGTTCAGATACTTGACTTACCCGGCGGCGGTATTGTGCTTAGTAAATTAGATGATGTTATCAATTGGGCAAGATCAAATTCTTTATGGCCATTAACTTTTGCCACCAGTTGCTGCGGCATAGAAATGATGGCAACGGCTTCTGCTAAATATGATTTTTCAAGATTTGGTTTTGAAGTAGCCAGGGCTTCTCCACGCCAAGCTGATGTTATAATTATTGCAGGGACGATCGTAAATAAAATGGCACCGGTTTTAAAAAGATTGTACGATCAGATGGCCGAACCAAAATATGTAATTGCAATGGGTGCCTGTGCAATTAGCGGCGGCCCGTTTTTTTACAACACGTATTCTGTGGTAAAAGGGGCCGATCATATTATACCGGTGGATGTTTACGTTGCCGGTTGCCCGCCAAGGCCGGAAGCCTTATTGCATGCATTAATAAAATTACAGGAAAAAATAAAAAGTGGTATGACGAGGGAACAACAACCCCCATCCCCTAAAGGGGTGAAATAATTGAAGTGTAAAAGATTTTTTGAACAACATGAATACTGAAGAACTGAAAATAAAATTAACGGAATTGCTTCCTGCTGCTGCTTATGAAGAAGGCGGGCAATGGCTGACAATAAATATTGAGCCGGCCAAATGGTTAGCTTTTGCAAAACAGTTGCGGAATGATATTTCTTTAAATTTTGATTTTCTTTTTTGTGTTACCTGTATAGATTGGAAAACACATTTAACTATGGTGTATCATCTTACATCAACAACCCACAGGCACAACATAGTGGTTAAAGCAAAACTAAATTTTACCACTCCTGAAATAGCATCCGTAACATCCATTTGGAAAACGGCTGATTTTCATGAAAGAGAAAACTATGAAATGTTTGGCGTGAATTTTTTAAACCATCCTGACTTAAGGTTATTGATTTTACCTGATGGATGGGAAGGAAAAAATCCGATGCGGAAAGATTTTGAGGATGAGGTGAATATGATTAAGCTATAAAGCCCCCATCCCCTAAAGGGGAGTTATAGAAACAGTATATTAAAGTAGGAAAGATTATAAATGAAGAAGTATAATAAATATTTTTTAGTAAATCATAATCAGTCCCCCTTTAGGGGATAGGGGCAAATTTATGTTTGAAGAATTAGGTACATCCACAGAAGGTGATTTAATAATTAATGTAGGGCCGCAGCATCCGGCAACGCATGGTGTATTGCATTTGGTTATTACTTTAAATGGCGAAACGATAAAAAAAGTAGAACCGCATTTGGGTTATATTCACCGCAGCATAGAAAAAATGTGTGAGAGTTTAAGTTACCGCCAATTTATTTATGTTACCAGCCGCATGGATTATTTATCTTCTCACATCAACAATAATGCCTGCGCTTTGTGTGTAGAAAATGCGATGCAGATTGAAATACCAGAAAGAGCAAAATACATTCGGGTATTGGTAGATGAACTGACAAGAATTGCATCGCATGAATTGTGGTGGGGAGCAATGGCAATGGATCTGGGAGCCTTCACGCCTTTCTTTCATGCATTCAGAGAAAGAGAAAACATCAACGATATTATGGAAGAAACCTGCGGCGCCAGGTTAACGATGAACTATATTGTACCCGGTGGCGTAATGCAGGATATTCATCCCAACTTTATACAAAGAGTAAAAAATTTTATTACGCTTTATAAATCTAAAGTAGATGAGTATAATGAAATGCTTACCGGAAATATTATTTTTCAAAACCGCATGAAAGGTGTGGGTGTATTATCGAAAGAAGATGCGATTTCATTTGGTTGTACCGGCCCTGTTGCAAGAGGCAGTGGTGTTACCTGCGATATCAGAAAATTATATCCTTACGAAGTATATGATAAAGTACAGTTTGATGAAATATTAGAAACGGATGGAGATTCTTTATCAAGA
>NZ_JANMUN010000078.1:0-1702 GCF_031391665.1 Ferruginibacter sp. | reverse complement strand
GCCAAAGCAGTACCGCTTATCATTACATAACAATACGAAAGACAACAGTTTGAACAAAGCAATTAATTAGCCTTTCCGCCGGCCTGAAAAATTTGGAGACCAACTGCAATAAACTGAAACTCTTTTTCCATGTGGTAGAGGTAAATTATCCTTGCCTAACAGTCCTTTATTTTGGCAAGAATAGTAAAATGACAGGGGAAGCTTATTCCGCAAAAAATCTTATAAAAGTCATTTCGCTCTATTTGGTTTGATAGTGTCGAACAAATTGAAATTACTTCCCCTAAATCTGTTTGCTCTAATTGGTTCGACACTGTCGAACCAATTGTCAAGAGTGAAGAATAAGCCTCTGTAAAAATCCTTATCTTCTTAAGGTTACCGGCTGAAAACACTTTAACCCAGGCAATTCCTTTTGAAGATATGCTAAAATTTGGTCGACTAGTTTTGCTCCCCACTTTTACAACCTGTTTTTATCGGAAATCATTTTGCCTGTTTTAAAATAAAGAAACAATTGCCTTTGTTAGCAAGCCTTGCGGCGGCATGTTGGCTTTGTACTATTTGCTTTTAAATGTTTTGGACGAACTCCACATAATTTTTATCCGTTTTCATAGCACTAAATTCTATATTTTTTTTCAGAAAATAATGAATTGTATTGATTTGCATTTAAAATAACAGCAGGGTTTATTTAACATATCTATCTTCCAGCTTTTGCTTTAGTAAAAACATATCAGCACTAATTTTTAAATCCAATATTTTAGCATAATGCTGTGTCTGTTTTATTGAGGAATGTCCAAGCATTTTAGAAACAGTTTCAATAGGTACACCATTGCTTAATGTAATTGTTGTAGCAAATGTGTGTCGGGCAATGTGTGAAGTCAATATCTTATCTATCCCACACATTGCTGCTATCTCTTTTAAATACCCATTCATCTTTTGATTACTTGGCACAGGTAAAGGCATATCCTTATTAATACAAAGCGGATGATTTGAATATTTCTTAATCAATTGAGTTGCTGTAGGCAATAAAGGAATTGCTGATCTGGTATCAGCTTTCTGCCTGTTTGTAAAAATCCATAATCCACCGTCTACCCCTTTTGTAATTTCAGAAATTTTTAGTTTTTTAATATCAACGTAAGCCAAACCTGTAAAACAACAAAATAAAAACACATCACGAACCTGGCTTAACCGATCAATATCAAAACTCTTATCAGCCATTCGCTGTACTTCTTCTTCCGTGAGATAAACCCGGTTTACAGTTTTAATTTTTCCTTTATAGTTTACAAAAGGATTTTTTATAATCCAGCCATTGGAAAGACATATCCTGATTATTTTCCCTAAATTTTTAATGTACTTAAGGGTCGAGTTATTATTGCACTTATTCGTAGTTCTTAAATAATAATCGAAATCAGTAATAAAGGCATTATCAACTTTTTCAATATTAATATCAGTAACTCCAAATTGGAATTTTAAAAAAGCCTGCGTATGCCGCAGTGACGTTTCATATCTTTTATGGGTTGCAGGTGCAAAGTCTTTACCGACTAAACTTGCTACTTTACAGTTATGATCTTTAAACAACTCAATTAGCATGTAAGACTTTTCAGACTTTCCCAGCATCCTGTTTTTGAGGGATTCTGCTGTAATCAGTTTCCCATTTTCGTGGAGATACCGATGTGCTTCATAAGCGTCCGATTGAAGGTTATCAAGG
>NZ_JANMUN010000018.1:0-3769 GCF_031391665.1 Ferruginibacter sp. | reverse complement strand
AATTCATTCTCTTCATTAACAACCGGTACCACAGTGGTATCATGCTGGTTGCAGTAATTTACGGCATTTAAAAAATGTTCATTGTCATGCACAGCAGCAGTTATAAAAGTTTCCTGCATTAATTCGATGGGCATTTTTTCCTGTTTAGCATCCAGCAGATCTTCTTCACTAATTAAACCCAGGTATTTATCATCGGCCACAACGGGCAGGTGGGTAACCCTGAAATCGTTAATTAACTGCAGTGCCTTACTTACGGTATCCTGCAGCTTAAGCCGGGGAATACTATTATTTATAAGTTCGATGGTTAACATTGCTGTAGGGTGCCTCTATCCCTTAATGGGGAATTGAAGTTTTAGATTTTAGTTTAAATAAATTACCTGTCACTTTATTAATATTGAGCCTGTGTTATTATTAAGATGATAACGTAAGGCAATAAGTAATATTATACAGACAAAAATTTTTGTTAAACTGATGCAGCAGGAATTTTTAATTTATTTAAAAACCCATCAAGTATTTTGTTGAAGTCTTCCGGCACTTCCATCATAGGAGCATGACCGCATTTATCTACAAAATGCAGCTCACTGTTTGGGATAAGCCGGTTAAATTCTTTGCCAACAAATGGTGGAGTAATAGTATCATTATTGCCCCAAATAAGGCAGGTGGGTTGTTTTATCTGGCTTAACTCTTCTCCTAAATTATTACGGATGGCACTTTTTGCCAATGCAATAATTTTAATAACCTTTAAGCGGTTATTGGTTATTTCAAAAACTTCGTTTACCAGTTCTTCGGTTGCTAAATCGGGATTGTAAAAAGTAAGTTGTGTTTTTTTTCTAATATATTCTTTATCGCCGCGTTTTGGATAGCTGTCTCCCATTCCATTTTCAAAAAGGCCAGAACTGCCGGTAAGGATAAGTGATTTTATACGTTCCGGATGTTTTAAAACGTATACCAAACCCACATGGCCGCCAAGCGAATTGCCCAGTAAATGAATGTTGTTGTAATTGCGGTGTTCAATAAAACGCTGTACAAATTTTTGCAGGCCGCCAACTGAGGTATGCAACAGATCCAGCTCCAGCAATGGCAGCAATGGTACCACCACTTTATTTGTTTTTTTAAAATGCTCAATAAGGTCCTGAAAGTTACTTAATGCACCAAATAAGCCATGCAACAAAAGTAACGGTTCACCAGCTCCTTCCTCTATAAATTTAAATTTACCGTCTTGTTTTATTTCGTAACTCATTGGTTAGTTAAATGGTTTGCTGATTGCTATCGTTAAAATCAGATGTTGCAAAATACGTTAAATAAAATAAGCGCTAAAATTAATGCTGCATTTTGTTGCCAACGGTGCTAAAAAATGTTTCGAGGTCGGTAAACATATCTTTAAAAATGGGTATTACTTTTCCAAAATTATCAATAACTATCGGGCCCCAGGGCTGTACAAAACTGTAGGTTTGCGATGCTTTTATTGTTTCGGGTTTTATTAAATGAATTTTTTCGGCGTAGAATAAAAAAATACTAAAAATAATAATGTATAAAGCTGCATAAAAAACAATGCCACCAATGCGGTTTACCCAACCCAATAACGCCATTTGAAAGGTTTTTTCAATAAGCTTACCACCCCAGCTTACCAGCAATACCACCACAAAAAATACAATTGCAAAAGATATAAACGGTAACCACTTTGCATTAATGTTTGCACTGCCACCTAACCAAACGGCAACAACTGCCGAAAGTTTTAAAGCCGCCGCCAAACCAATAATAAATGCCACGATGGAGAACAATGCAATAATTAACCCTTTTTGAAAACCTTTAATACAGGCTATTATAATTATTATGGCAAAAATTATATCCAGCATAAATACAAATTTGAAATTTTAAATCAGGGCATTTATTTTGTAACAGCATTGAGTTTTAAAAAAGGCACTTTCAATTCTGAAATTGATTTTATTTACTCAACAGTTCTTTTACAATATTGCTGATAGTTTTTCCATCGGCCTTGCCGGCTAATTGTTTGCTGGCTGCACCCATTACCTTGCCCATATCTGCCGCAGAAGTCGCACCGGCATCTGCAATTATTTTTTCAACAATTAATTTTATATCAGCTTCGGCTAGTTGCTTGGGTAAAAATTTTTCTATTACTGCCATTTCTTCTTTTTCCTTTACAGCTAAATCTGCACGGCCCTGTTTTTCAAAAATTTCTAAAGAATCCCTGCGCTGCTTCATCATTTTTTGTAAAAATTTTTGCTCTGTAGCTTCATCAATTTCGCCACCTGCGCCGGGTTCAGTTTTTGCTTTTATAATTTCGGCTTTAATAGCCCGTAAGCTGCGTAAAGTTGCTTCGTCTTTTGCTTTCATGGCGTCTTTCATTTCGGCCATTATTTGTTGTTCGAGTGCCATAGTATGTTAGTTAATTGGTTTATTAGTTGATTGGTTTAGGCGTTTAGAGGTTTAGTGTTTAGATGTTTAAGGTAGCTTCCTGCATCCAAATACCAAATTACTAATTCCAAATTCCTTTTACTGCTGCTCTTTAATTTGCGATGCCCTGAATTTTTCGAAAAAAGTTTTAGCAAATTTTTTCATGTCATCGCTTATTTCCTGTTGTTGTGTAGCTCTTTTAAAAGTATCGGCCATACTCATAAACATTTGATAGTAAAAGTCCGCCATTTCATCTACCATCATATCTTTTGTCCAAAGGTCGATACGCATAGCGGTTTTATCGGTACCATCCCAAAAGGCAATGCACATAGCTTTTGCTTTTTGCACCATATCGGCATTGCTGTCGCTGGCTACCCAGTTTATTTGTTCGGGTACTTTGTTGGGGTCAAGTAATATGTCGATTTTTATGGTTGATTGATTCATAAATAATTTTAAAATTTGGTAAAGCGTAATTATAGAAAATTACTGCGAAGTTAGCAGCTTTATTAAAAAAACAATACGTAACAATTTGCAAATTTACATATCGTTAATTGGCGTATTTTAAAATGATTTCCCAAATTATATCAGCTGTTTTATCCCAATTGTACAAAGCAGCCTGCTGCCTGCCTTTAATAATTAGTTGGTTACGCAGGTCTTCATCTTTAAAAAGCTGCATCATTTTTTCGGCAATATCATTAAAGTCGTTGGGGTTAATGTACAAAGCAGCATCGCCACAAATTTCGGGCATTGCGGTATTGTTAGCTGTAATTACGGGTATATCACTTTGCATGGCTTGTAAAATTGATGTGCCACAGCCATCATAAAGCGATGGATAAATCATTGCGTAAGCCGCTCCGGTAATTTGTAGAATATTTTCGTCGGATAAATTATCCAGCAATTTTACTTCATCCCTGTATTTATAACTGGCTAAACTTTTAATAAAATCTTTATCAGTTGCAGCAGATTTACTTATCAGCAATAACTGCATATTGCTTTTTTGTCTTTTTTTAAAAAACGAGAATGCTTTTAAAAGTGTAATTAAATTGCTGCCGGTATTAACAGGGCCTGTGTATAAAAAATATTCCAGCCCTTCGGTATATTTTTCTTTAACGGTATCTTTTTGTTGCCAGGCTGATGGTTTAAAATTATTACTGGCAGCAGTGTAGGCCACATCAATTTTATCAGATGCTATTTTATATTTATCAATAATTTCTTTTTTTAAAAATTCGGCGGTTGTTATAATAACTTTTGCTTTAGTTAAAAATTTTAATGTATTTCTTTTATAAAAATTTAACCAGCGCTTTGTAAAAAATTGCGGCAGTTGCAAAAAAGATAAATCATTTACAATTACACA
>NZ_JANMUN010000242.1:0-9787 GCF_031391665.1 Ferruginibacter sp. | reverse complement strand
CTTCTGTTTCAGATACATTATTTTTTAGCCATTCGTTTAGTTGTACAAATCTTGCACTGTCTTTTCCTTTGTACTGCCTTAGCAACGGATAATCCATTTCGGTATCTTCATCTCTTGAGTTATTGAAAAAGGCCATGAACTTATAATATTCATCATGCTTAAAGGGGTCGTATGGATGGCTGTGGCACTGCACACAATTAAAAGTGGTTCCCATTAATGCACTCCAGGTGGTATTCACCCTGTCAAGCACAGCTGCAGTTCTAAATTCTTCATTATCTGTACCACCTTCATCATTTGTTAATGAGTTGCGGTGAAAAGCAGTGGCAATATATTTTTCATCATCGGCATTGGGCATTAAGTCTCCAGCCAGTTGCTCTATTAAAAATTCGTTGTAAGGTATATCATTGTTAAATGCATTTATCACCCAGTCACGGTACTTCCAAATTGTTCTTCCCTGGTCCGATTCATAACCTTTTGTATCTGCATATCGGGCAAGGTCGAGCCACATGCTCGTCCATCTTTCGCCATAAGCCGGGGAAGTCAGTAAATCATCCACTAAATTATTATAAGCACTATCCGATTTACTATTTAAAAATTTTTGTGCAATAGTTTCAGATGGTGGCAGGCCGGTTAAATCCAAACTCACTCTTCTTAATAAGGTAGCTTTATCTGCTTCAGCAGATGGTGTTAGTTTTTCTTCGTTTAATTTTTTATATATAAAACGGTCCACATTATTTTTTACCCATTTGTTATCTTCATCAGGCACATCTGTTTTTTGTACCGGCGCATAAGCCCAGTGTGTACCCCATACCGCCCCCTGGTTAATCCATTTTTCCAAAATGCTTATTTCATCTTTTGAAAGTGGTTCATGTTTATAAGGCATCCTCTCTTCTTCATCTTTTTCCTTGATTCTTTTTATCATTTCGCTTCCGGAGGCATTGCCGGGTATAATAGCATATTTACCTGATTTTACTTTTTGCAACGCTTCTTCTCTAAACAATAAACTAAAGCCTGCCTGCTGCTTTACACCGCCATGGCAGCTAATACATTTTTTATTTAAGATGGGTTTTACCTGTGTATTAAAATCAATTTTATCTTTTGGCCTTATAATAAAATACACAATGGCTACTACAGCCAATAGCAGCAATATGATAACCGATTTTTTAGATAAATTCATTTTCATGCCCCATCAATTATTAGGAAACTTGTCTATTCAATTTAAATTGTTTTTCAAAAAGGTATTTTTTACTTGTAGCATCCAGCCCGGGATATTGAGTCAAAAATTTTTTTCTTACTTCAGCAGCCGTATGCTCATTAGTTTCTGGCTCCCATCCTGGTGGTTTAACTAAATAAAGCAATTTGTTTTTTATGCCTTTAGCATTTTTTACATCGCTAAAGAGTACTATAAATTCACCAAAATAAAAATCTATAAAATTAGTTACATCCATTTTCCTGGTAATGCCGTACTCAATCTTTACTTCATCTTTTAATGGTTGCAATGTGCCAAAGAGCCAATCCCAAAAAGGAAGAAAGGTGCAAAAATTTGTATCCATATACAGCGGATTTTTTGCATGGTGTACCCGGTGATGAGATGGGGTAATTAGAAAATGTTTTAAAAAACCCAGTCTTCCTTTTTTTAAACTCCGTTCGCCTGCATGTATAAAAGTGCCCCAGCCTACTTCTATTCCCCAAATTACCGGAAAAATCATTTCAAACGGCACACCAGCTATTGATAAAATTATCCATTGCATAAATGTGGTAATATATCCTTCTGCAAAAAAATGTACCCATGCTGTTGTTAATGTTAAATCGTTTGGTGCATGATGCGGCGAATGAAAACACCAAAACATACGTACCCGATGAAAACAATAATGCCAAACCCATGTACTCAATTCCCAAATTAAATACCCATAAATCCAGCTATACCAGTGAAAGTGTATAACATGAAAACTAAACTTATTAAAAAAAGGTTCTACCATTTTAAACACATCCAGCTGAATTAATTTAGGTAGAAAAACCGGGAAGAAGGTTGCTAAAAAAGTAGGCTTAATTGTTTTAGCAATATATTTAAAAATACTACTTCCTTTTTCAAAAGTCCAGGGTTTGTTTTTTTCGCTTTTAAATGCTTCATATATTACCTTACCAATTTCCCACAGGGTAAATACAATAATAATTTCCCATAAAATTACCAGGAACGACTCGCTAAACAATCCTTCTTTAAATTGTTCCTGTACACCAGTAATTAAACCTTTGCCTTGCAAAGTTTCCCATAAATAAACAAAAAAAGGTTTAATCCAGTCACGGGAAATGATAAGAAAAAACGCATAAATAAAAACAGCATTTTCTACCCAGCGCCAATATTTGTTTGTTGGTATCAACTATTAAAATTTTTGCAACAGATTTGCTGATTAATAAATCAGGAACCTGTAATATTTTTTATTCTTTGCCGCAGATTCGTAGTTTTTTTTATCTGCGAATCTGTGGCCATCTATTATTTAAAATATTGACTGCTAAAACCTAATTTCTTTAATCCATTCTGCACATCTTTTATATTCATAAACAACTTCCACAATAAACCAGTTCGGTAATTTTCAATCATGGTGATGATGGGCCCCTGGTCAATGGCCAAATGCGATTTTGCATACCAGTTGTGATGAATACTAAACCCATCAACAAAACCATACTTACTCCAAATCTTATCCCCCAGGTTGTAATAAAAATAGCGCAATGCTTCCATACTTTCTTTAGGTGTATAAGGCATGGAAGAAATAGCAGCAGTGGGTTGTATAACGCCACGGTCATTTTCCGGACTGTGTGCTAAATACCCTTTGTAACTGTCGCCGGCAGTAAGGCCCCACACTTTATCACTATAACCTCTGAATTTTTTTGGATTCTCTTTGCAATATTCCCTGTTGATAAGTGTATGATTTTTTCCCTGCAAAAAATAATCGTTGCCCAGCGAATCGGTTAAGCCATTGGGGTTAATGCCCTGGAAAGTATATTGCTCAAAAAATAATGGGCCACCCTGGTCTTTATCATAATTGCCCAATGGTAATTTCATCCCATAATATTCTTTGCCGTTTTTAAAACCCGGACTGCCTGCCCAGGTTCCATTATAAACATCTTTTGAAATAGAATGAAATTGCGAAGAAGCGGACATGATATAGGTGATCAAACATTCATTATAACCCCACACGGGAAAGTTCATATCGAATCCATTGCTGGGGCTCCAGTGCCAGAATAATTTATTTTGATTATTAGTGTGCCAGTTCCAGTTAGCTGCTCCCCACATTTGATTTATTCTTTTGCGTAAATACACTTCTCTTGGTGTATCGCCTTTAAAATATTCTCTGGCACATAAAAAACCCATCAGTAAATAACTTGTCTCTACAATATCAGCGCCATCATCAAGGCGGTCAAACTTTATTGTTTTACCCGTTTTTCCATCCATAAAATGCGGATAGATGCCGTGAAAGCAATCTGCATTGATTAAAAAATCTGCAATCTTTATTAATCTTCTTATGGCAGTGTCTCTTCCAATCCATCCTCGTTCTACTGCTACCACTGTACTCATAATACCAAAACCAGTTCCGCCAATGGCACCTGCATCGGGGCCAAAAGTTGTTTTTGAAAAATTGGGTTCATCCCATGCTTCGTTAATATAATCCCAATAATGTTCTGCTAAAACGGTATTGCTTCTTTCTAATGCCAAACCACTGTAAGGATGTGCGCCATGCCAAAAAAATCGGAAGGTTTGTTTTTGTACCACTTCCATTAACTGGTCATCAGTTAAGTTTTTGATGATGCCGATTGGGGCTATGCTGTCGGGACCGTTACCAAATTTTCCTTTGGTAAGTGAAAGCCCATTTTTTTGAGCAATAATATTTTGTGTAAAAAACAATACCAGTAATAATGAAATAATACGAACAGGCATAGCACATCATTTAGTTGAAGAAAATATTCATTCACTTTTAAAGCAATCAATTTAAAAGCTGTAAGCAAATCTACTTTTGTTAGCAGCATTCAACTACCATTTTACTTTATAATTCTGATACTATTATAGCAAAATAATAGAATAAAGCTTTATTTTTATGCCATAATACAATCATTTAATATGAAACCTTCTTTAGAACGTTTACCATTGGAACAGGGCGAATCTTTTGTGGCAAAATTTTTTGATTACAACTTTTATCCTACGCCCTGGCATTATCATCCCGAGTACGAAATTGTATTAGTTACCGAAAGTACCGGCAAGCGTTTTATCGGCGATCATATCAGTGATTTTAAACCGGGCAACCTTGCCTTGCTGGGTCCAAACATTCCGCATACCTACCGCAACGAAGAAAAATTTTATCGAAAAAATTCTAAGCTGAGGGCAAAATCATTTGTCATCCATTTTTCCGAACAATCATTAGGTAACGATTTTTTACAATTGCCCGAAGCAAAACCCATCCGTCAATTATTATTAAAAACTTCGCAGGGATTGGAAATAACCGGTGCAGCAAATATTGCAGTAAGTAAAAAATTACATGATATCATTTCTGAAAAAGGATTGCGCCGCTGGCACAGCCTTTTAGAAATTTTAACGCTTTTGGCAGAGTCAAAAAAATTACAGCCCATTACCAGTACCCCGCAAATTGGGTATAACGAAAAAGAATCTGCAAGAATGTGTCAGGTTTTCGATTGGCTAACCATCAATTATTCTTCTGCCATTAAATTGGCGGATGCCGCAAAAATTGCAGGCATGAATGAAAATGCTTTCTCCCGTTTTTTTGCACAACGTACCCGTAAAACTTTTTCGGGCTTTGTACAGGAAATGCGTTTACAAAAAGCTGCCAGGTTATTGGTGGAAGATGAGCTTTCTGTTACAGAGATTTGCTACGAGTGTGGTTACAATAACATCTCTAATTTTAACCGGCAGTTTTTAAATTATTACAGCAGTAATCCTATCAATTACAAAAAAACTTTTTTAAAAAGAATGTGAGTTAGTTTTTACTGGTGTTATTTTTTTAGGTTCTTTAAAATTTTTTGTTGCATCGGGATAGTTGCTTATAAAATGTGTACGGATCAGGGAAGCATGTGGAAATTCTTCTCCCTCTATATTAACTGCAATGGCTTTTGAAGGTTGCGCCGGCATATGACAATCGATACAATTTTTTTCTATTGCCACCACATCATTATGTTGGGGTATTTTAAAATTACTTGCTGCAGTATTATGGCAACTCATACATTTTTGAGAAAATAATGCAGCCTGATTTCTTTGATTTTCGTGAGTATTATGACAAGTGTTGCAGGTCATCTGGCTTAGCTTAAAACATTTACTGGCTTTAAGTAAACCATATTGATTGCCATGCACATCTACATTGCCATTATTGGCCACATCAATACTTGCAGTATCTATTTTAAAATAATCTCCAAGGTTTTTACCTGCAGTAAATTGAAAAGAAGGTTTTGTTTTTTCTATATTGCCACCATGACAAACGGTACACACATCTAATTGCAATTGCCGGGAAAGTGAAGAAGGATTTACAATAAATTTTGCCTTTTTTTCCTGCGGATGAGAGGTTTGAAATTCCACGTGTTGCGCTGCTGGGCCATGGCATTTTTCGCAGGTAACACCCAGCATCATCCTATTATGATCAAACTCCGAAGGTTCCATTGCAGTGCCAGCATTTCCTTCGGCAAAAGTAGCGTGGCATTCTAAACAACGTGCAGTAATCGGCCGGTCTATCAATACTTTACCCGAAGGAAAACCCGGACTGTTAGACCATTTGTTAGCTGCAGTAAAATAAGTGATGGGCAATTGATACAATTTATTTTTTCGCCAGTTTAGAAATGATTGCCCCATCACTCCCGAACCTATCACCATATCAAAACGCATGGCCTTTTTTTCTTCTCCACGCAAATACGCCACCTGGAAAAAACCGCTGTCTCTTTTTTCCATTGACAAAACTATATCAGGAGTATAAGCATAAGAATTTTTTCCTTTCTCAAAACTGCCCATTATTGATTTTTCATTTGCAGGTTGCGCTGTAAGGTAATGCGCTGTTTGCAGATGGCTTTCGTAAATAGTTTTATGACAGCCTTCGCATTTTGCTGCGCCTGCGTAATCTTCAAAACCTGTCATTGCTGTTGCCTCTTTTTTTACTTCAGTTCCATTTATACATTTTATTAAACCAAAAACACAAAGCAGCATGATTAATAATACAAACGGAAACCGTTTATATTTTACAAAGAAAAAATTATTTGATTTTTTTTGCATTGAATTTTATAGTAAAAAGAATTATAAATACGGCGCTGTAAAACCCAACACATTCTTCATACCATTTTTTACTTCGGGGCAACTGGTAAATAAATTCCATAATAATTGCGACCTGTAATTTTCTATCATCACAATTATTGGTCCCTGGTCAATTGCCAGATAAGAATCGGCAAACCATAATTGTTTTAAAGAAAACGCATCTACAAAGCCATAGTCTTTAAAAATTTTATCCCCCAAAACATAATAGAAAAATTTTAACGCCTTCATACTTTCGTTAGGGGTGTATGGAAAAGAAGATAATGCTGCAGTTGGCGAGATTACACTTACATCATTGGTGGGTGAGCTGGCAGTGTAGCCATTTTGAATATCACTGGCCGTTAATCCCCAGCAACTGTCGCTGTAACCAAAAAAGTTTTTTGGATTGGCTTTGCAGTATTCGTAATTTATTAAAGTATGATTTTTTGTTTGTGTTTGATAATTGGCATAAACATCACTTAATCCATTTGGATTAATACCTAAAAAAGAATAATGCGAAAAGAAAAGCGGACCGCCCAGTTGCGGGCCTAATGGTAATGCGTAGCCGTAATAACTGCTGCCATTAGTAAATCCATTTGTACCACTCGCCGTCCAACCAGTTGAATAAACACTTGCAGGAATGCTGTGTGTGGTTGAAGAAGCACCCAACACATAAGTAATCAAACATTCATTCCATCCTTTAATTTGATGGTTCATTTCCCAATTATAATTGGGGCTCCAGTGCCAGTACAACACATTTTGATTATTTTGCCTGAACCAGTCCCACTCTACACCGTTCCATAAAATATTGATATCATTTCTTAAAGTTGTTTCTGCTGCATCTGCTGCATTAAAATATTGTCTTGCACATAAAAGCCCCTGCATCAGGTAAGAAGTTTCTACAAGGTCGGCGCCATTGTCTTTTGTACTAAAAGGAATTACTGCACCCGTTGTTCCATTTAACCAATGCGGAAAAGCGCCATGAAATTTTTGTGCTGTTGTTTTTAAAAATGTAACCATGGTTTGCAGCCGTGCAAGCCCTTGTGCTCTTGTAATAAAATTTCGGTTGATGGCCACCGGGATACTCATAATACCAAAACCAGAACCACCGCTGGTAACCGTTTCCGGTGTGGAGTTGCTTCTTTCCCTTGCTAAACCGCTTACAGGATGACCGTAATCCCAAAAATATTTAAACGTCCTTTTTTGTATAGTATCCAGTAAAGCGTTATCACTTATCGCTGCGAATTTTCTTGATGAGTCGATTTGTGTTATTAATTGTAAACTAAAATCAACATTCAGTTTTCCTTTTTTTACAGATTGTAAAGTGGTAGTGGCATTAATTGTATAGCGGGCTAAATTTTTTAAAGGAGAAGCTGAAGTAATTACAATGGTACTGTCATTATTTTCATAACTGAAGTTTACCGGTACTGACACTGCATTATTTTCTAAAATAGAAACCGCTGCAGCCGCACTGGTTTTATCCAGTACATTATTAAAAGATAATTTTATGGTTACACCGGTTCTCACATTGTAATTTACAGTGCTGGTTTGCGCAGGTACATTATCTAATTTAGCGGCCGTAATATTTAAAAGCGATGGTGGCGGCTCTGGCGCAGGAGTGTTCTCTTTTTTACTGCAGTCGGCAGCAAATATTAATGGCGCTAATAAAAAACATAAATATTTACCAGGTATAGTTTTCATATTACATCTTTAAAAAGTTAATGTACTAATGGAGTGTGGCAATGCAATGGCTTCCGCAGCTTTCCCATTTATCCATAAATAATAGGGTGTCTTGGTATCGCTTTGGTTCATTACAATTACAGCAACAGAACCATCTGTATTTTTAAATGCGGTAGTTAATAACTGGCTGCGGCTTGCACTGCAGGCAATTCTTTTTGCACCGGGGCGTATAAATTTTGAAAAATGCCCGATGTAATAATACTCATTGGTATAAATTAACTGACCGGTTTGTGTATTGCCATGTATTGGCGCAAAGCAAAAATTTTGTACATGGTTTGGTCCGCCGGTTTCATCCAATAAAATATTCCAGTCGGTAAAACCAACTGATCCGTTGTTAAAATCATTGATCATATTCACGCCATACTTTTCTCCCAATTTCCAGTCGTACACTTTATCAAGGTCAAATGCTTCTTTACAACCTTCGGTAAATAATAAATTAGTATTCGGAAAAGTTTCATGCACCATTTTTAAATTATCAAACATAGGTTCTCCCCCACTCCAGGTTTCGTACCAATGATAACCAATACCCCATAAATATTTTGAAGCTTCTTTATCATTTAATAAAGTGCTGGCCCGCTGGTACAACAAATCCCTGTTATGATCCCAACCAATAATTTTTTTATTGGCATAGCCATCACGTTTCATGGTGGGGCCCAAATAATTTTTTAAAAAATCACGTTCTTCTTCACCGGTATAAATGCAGCTTTCCCAGCGCTGTGTGGCCATTGGTTCGTTTTGTATAGAGATGCCCCAGATAGGAATGCCTTCAGCCTCATATGCTTTAATAAACTTTGTATAATAGTTGGCCCATGGCTGATAAAATTCTTTTTTCAATTTGCCACCATGTAAAATATCATTGTTGGTTTTCATAAAAGCAGGCGGGCTCCATGGGCTGGCAAATAAAGGCAGCTTGCCACCGGCTGCAGCAATGGCCTGCTTAATAAATGGTATACGAAATTGTTTATCGTGCTGTATATTAAAAGTTTTTAAGGATGCATCACCTTCGGAAATGTAGGTGTAGGTATCGCTGCTAAAATCGCAGCTGTGAATATTAGTTCTGCCAAAGCTATAACCAATACCATTTTTTTTATCGAAGTATGCTTTTAAAAATTCCTGCTGTTTATCTTTCGGCAGTTTTGCAAATGTTTCTGCAGCTGCATCTGTAAAGGCACCACCTATCCCTAAAAAAGTTTGAAAAGCTTTATCAGGATCAACAAATACACAAACCTGTGTTTCCAAAGGCTGCGGCATAGCTTTAAAAACCGCCGTACCGTTTACAGTCAAACGCATTTCAGTACTATCGGCAGTGGTATGTATGCTTACATTCTTTCCATTTACAGAAAAGCCACTGTGCATTCTTTTTGCTTGCGCATAAATAATATTTATGGATGCAGTCATCAGCAGCGGTATCATCATTTTTTTCATACTACATTTATTAATTTACCAAACATAAGTGGCTGCAGCACCAGCGGGCAATGTGGCAGTGGCCAGTTTACCTTTAAATTTAATATTAAAACTTGCTTCGGTATTGCCATCATTTACTGCAATTAAAACTTTTCTTCCGTCAGGTATTTTGAAAGCAACATTATAAATATTTCCAACATTCACACTTTCAATCCGCACCGAACCTGCAGGTACAAATTTTGAAGCATGCGCAATAATATAATACCCCACATTCCTGGTAAGGGTACCATCCAACGTTAGTGCGCCTTTACATTCGGTACATCCTCCGGGTGTATGCGGATTATAGCCGCCATCATTTGCCAGGTT
>NZ_JANMUN010000233.1:0-17395 GCF_031391665.1 Ferruginibacter sp. | reverse complement strand
CCAATAAGTAAATTAACACCAGGCCAAACCATGTATCAGTTTATTAGCGGCTACACGGCCAAGGTAGCTGGTACCGAAGCTGGCGTTACCGAACCTAAAAGTACTTTCAGCGCCTGCTTTGGTGCACCTTTTTTACCATTGCACCCTGCAAAATATGCAGAGATGCTGGGTAAAAAAATGAAAGAACATAATGTAAAAGTATGGTTGGTAAATACCGGCTGGAACGGCGGGCCTTATGGCATTGGCAAACGCATGAAACTAAGCCATACCCGTGCCATGATTACCGCAGCGTTAGAAGGCCAGTTAGATAATGTAGAGTACGATACCACACCATGGTTTAAACTGCATATTCCTAAAACCTGCCCTAATGTACCCAGCGAAATATTAAATGCAAGAAACACCTGGCCTACACCCGAAGCTTTTGATAAAAAAGCACAGGAGCTTGCAAAAGAATTTGTACAAAATTTTGAAAAATATGCCAGCGGCGCCAGCGAAGAAATTTTAGCCGCTGCACCCAGAACTGTTTAATATCAAAACAAACTACGATTGCATGCCAGCGTTCCTCCGGATTAATTTTCGGGGGGATTTTTTATTTATGTAATTCAATTCTTATTATCATCAGAAAGAAAAAACATTTATGAAAAAGTATTTTTCAATCATTTTACTCTTAACAGTCTCCCTTTGTTCTTTTGCTTATGAAGAAAAACCAAAGGTAAAGGCAGAATTGAATGCGGTTACAGTTTACCGTGCAGGTGCCGAGATGACACATGCTGCCAAAGTAAATTTAGTTAAAGGGAATTCGGAACTTATTATTGAAAATTTAAGTAACGCTTTGGAGATAAATAGTGTGCAGCTAAAAACCAGTGATAATGTTACGGTTATGGGTATAGAGTTTAATACTGATTATTTGAAAGAAGAAATAAAAAGCCCCAGGATTAAAATGCTGGAAGATTCAGTTGAAAAAATAACTACCGAAATAGATAAGATAAAATTGAATGAAAGTATTACAACCGATCTTTTAACCGTATTAAAAGCCAACAAAGAAATAAAAGGCACACAAACCGGTTTGAGTGTGGCCGAGTTAATGAAGCTGATGGATTACTACAAATTTAAATCGGCAGAGCTGCAATTGGAACTGGCGCAGCAAAAACAAAAGAAAGATAAGCTGACAGGACAACTGCAAAAAATAGTTACTCAAATTGCAGAAGAAGAAAAAAAGAATAATAAAAGCACCGGCAACCTTGTACTGCAACTTAACTGTGCCATTGCAGGTAAATACGATTTTGAAATTACTTACATAACCAGCAATGCTTACTGGAATGCTTTTTACGATTTAAAAGCAAACAGCTTAAGTACTCCGTTAAAATTAATTTACAGGGCAAAAATTTTTCAAACAACGGGCATCGACTGGAAGCAGGTGAAATTATCACTCTCCACTTCTACACCAACACAAACAGGCAATGCGCCAATTTTTAAAGCATGGTTTTTAAGTTATATAAATCCGGTAGAAAAATATAACAAGAGCCTTACCATGATGAATACGATTCAGGCTTTTGATCAATCTGCTTTTAAAAAAGAATTAAGTGGAGCAACAGCAGGTGTACAATTAAATGAAGTTGTAACTACCGGATACGGAATTAAAATAAGAGGCGCAAGATCTGTTAACGGAAATGCTTCTCCAATCTTTATGGTAAACGGTGTACAAATGGATGCAGGAAGTATTGCAGGCATTGATGAAAGCAGCATTAAGGATATTCAGGTTTTACAGGCATCGGCAGCAACTGCAATTTATGGAGCAAGAGGTAATAATGGTGTTGTTGTTATTACATTAAAAGATGGGCTGGATGATTATATTTCAGTTGCAGACAGGGAACTGGATGTAACTTTTACTATTGATCTGCCTTACGATGTACCCACCAATGGTAAAGCACAAACGGCTACTTTAAAAGAATATGATGTACCGGCAATCTATAAATATTATGCTGTTCCTAAATTAGATAAAGATGCTTTTCTGCTGGCAGAAGTTGCCGATTGGGAAGGCTTAAATCTTTTACCCGGCGAAGCCAATATTATTTTTGAAGGCACTTATATAGGGAAGTCTTTTATTGATCCATCATCTACAATGGATACAATTAACTTAACAATGGGCAGAGATAAAAGAGTGGTGGTTAAAAGAGAAAAATTAAAAGACTTTAGCAGCGTAAAATTTTTAGGCACAAATAAAAAACAAATTTTCACTTATGAAATTACGGTAAAGAATAACAAAAAAGATGCAGTAAATATGCTGTTGAAAGAGCAGTATCCTGTATCGCAAAATAAAGAAGTGGAAGTGGAATTATTAGAAAGTAATGATGCCGCAGTTAATGACGAAACCGGTGTACTTACCTGGAAATTAAAATTGGCCCCAGGCGAAGTAAAGAAAGTACGGATAAGCTACAGTGTAAAATATCCAAAGGATAAATCGCTGAATTTGAATTAAGCTTCAATAGTATGATTGGAAAAGAGTATTTGGAAAAACCAGGTACTCTTTTTTTTATAGTCAAACAGACAGCATTCTTGCAGTATTTAAAAAATAACATGCATATAAAAATTAATTCGCCAGTTTCAACTAATTTCACCGCTACAAAAAATTGAGTTCTCAATAAAATTATGTTTTTAAAAATACTAACAGTTGCAGCGCTTGCCACGTTTGAAATTTATGCTGCTATTCCTGCAGGTTTTGCATTTGGTCTTTCACCATGGGTAATATTTTTTGCAAGTATCACCGGCGGATTGGTGGGTGTTTTTGTGGCTGCATTCCTCGGCGATAAAATCAGGGCATTCTTTTATAAAAACAAACCCAAAGAAGAGAAAAAGTATAAACACCCCATGGTACATAAAATTTGGGAGAAATATGGCATTGTTGGATTAGGTTTTTTTGGCACCATGTCTGTTGGCGCACCAATAAGTATTGCGGTAGGCGTTGGCTTAAATGCAGACTTAAAAAAATTGCTTACCTGGTGTTGTGTTGGTGTAGCCTGCCGTTGTGTTATATTCACTTTGATAGGGCATTACGGACTTAAATTATTTTAACTGTTTTATTTTAATTTTATTTTTTCTCCTTTGCTTTTTTGCCATTATTAAAAGGATTCCAGCTTACTTTTAATTTTCCATCATCGCCGGTTTTGGCACGAAGCCTTATTTTAGCACCCGTTTTTCCTTTTTTTATTACCTCCTCGTCATCAGCAATTTTTTTAAGATTGCTTAATGGTAATTCAATAGTCATATCCGTTCCTTTTTTTGTATCGTACACACCACCAACAAACATGGTAAATACATTAGATCGAATTTCCATTTTATCAAAACTGATGGCACTGCCGTTTACAGTAAGTGTATTATTTAATTCTGCAAAACGAACGCTGGAAAAATCTCTTTTTTTAAATAATGATGCGGCAACTTTTTGCAGCGGTTCAAAATTGTTAAGCTCTCCGTTTATTACACTAAACTTTACAATACTGGCTAAACTGTTACTGTTTATAATTCCTTTGTCCGAAAGATTTGCAGTAAGGTTAACAGCACCGGATAACTGCCCTTTCATATTCTCGCCGGTTATAGCATCCTGCCCAAAATTGTTAAAGGATTTAAACAAAGCCGGAATATCAGTATTGGTAATTACAGATTGCATTTTAACTGCGTTGGCTGTGCCATTATCCGTTAACGAACCATTGAATGACATACTGCCGCCAGCATGATTTAATTTAGCATTATTTAAAATAATTTGACTTTGCAGCAATGAAACAGAGGTATTAAAATTTGTTGCAGTAAATTTTTTATAATTTAATCTTGCGGCCTGCACATTTAAATTTGCCGTGCCATATTCCAGCATATCGTCAATTTTATTAGCCATACGAATAAGCTTATTTTTACCCGGCATTTTCTTTGCTGCTCTTTTTGATTTTTTTCCTAAAAAATTAATAAAGTCATCCAGATCAAGATTTGGCGTTGCTACAGTCCATTCTAAAACTAATTTTTCTGGATAAGTATAAATTAATTCCGTTAAGTTTTTTACTTCACCATTCATATTAAGCTGAGTAGTTCCTGCCTGTGCTTTCAACTGTTCAATAATTAAATCTTTATTTTTAAAAACAAAATTACCCTGCATTTTATCAAGTGTAATATTTCTTGGTAAATAATTTATTGCAGCGTCTTTTAAAAGTATATTGCCATTCATCACAGTAGCAATTGTATCATTATCAGTAAGCGAACCTTTATAGTTAATATTCATTTCTCCATTGCCTTTTATAAAACGCATGGTAGTACTCTCTGTTAAATCATTTAGTGCAGCAAGCTTAAAATCAGAATGCAGATCACATTTTAAAAATGGTTTTAAAAGATTGGATACTTCAATTTTATTTGCAGTTAATAAAATATTTTCCCAGCTCGCCTTAAATTCCTGCAAAGAAAATTTAGAATTATCATCCAGCCTTGGCTTACCGGGATCAATCTCGTTGGTAAAATCTCCTGCAAAAGAACATTTATTAAACTGACCGGCAGGCGTTTCTATATCAGCATCTTTTACAGCAAAAAGAATAGCTGTAAGAGGGATTGTTTTATAAAGAGTTGGCCCAATTAATTCGGCATTGATATCAACCGGTTGTAAAATATTAAATGCATTAAATTTTTGCTGCGTTGTTTGTGTAAGCAGGCTAATGGCTTTTTTAAAATCTATTTTTTGTGTTTTTATCGCAAGAGAAAATTTCTTTTCTGTGGTGGAGAAATTACCTGTAAATAAAAAAGGCTGCTTATCTATGTACAATTTAATGTTATTGAAAAGTATATTTTTTGATTTAGTAAACTGTAAATTAAAATCGCCTGAAAGTAATTTTTCTTTTAGATAACTTCCTTTGGTGGTATTAAACCCAAGGCCGTGTACAAAAGCATTGATATTTATCTTAAATAATTGCCCGCTGTCAGTGGATACAATATCACACTCCATTTTTTTAAATTCTACATCATGAAATTTATTGCGGCCGGGGTAATCAAAAATGATTCTTGTATTTTTAAATAACAGGCTGGGTATCTTACCGCCTTTATTTTCTTCGGCTGTTTCATTTGCTTTTACTAGATTAGCATTGCCGAGTGTATCAGTGTAATAATAAATCACAGCATTTTCCACCGTAACTTTTGCCACTGCAGGTTTACCCGAAAAAAGACTAAAAAGCTGAAGGCGTGCATAAATATTTTCAGCCTTTAAAAAATCGTGGCGATGGTTATTCCATAAAGAATCTTTAATACTAACATTAGAAAGGCGGATAGAAATATTTGGGAAATTATAGAAAAAATTTGTAGAGAGATTTTCTATTTCAATTTTTCCTTTTATTTGCCTGTTGATTCCTGTTTTTACTTTTTCAAGAATAGATGCTTTGTTGTAAGTTATATACCCCCACAAAAAAAGCCAGGCGCAAATAAAAAGTATTACGGCAACTGCAGTTACACGTAGTATGATACGGTATGTTTTTTTCAAAAAAATATTTTAGCGGTTACTTTAACCACATACAGGCTAGAAGGAGTTATAAATTTACGTAAACAAAACTGAACAGGATTGGGTATAAAGAAAATATGAAGAATAATGTAAAATTTAAAAAATCATTTCGGGTATTTCCCCTTCGGCTACTAATTTACCGGCAGTTTTTGCAATAATCTCCTCAACAGAAACACCCGGCGCCCTTTCTAATAATTTAAACCCCTTATCTGTAACTTCTACCACGGCCAATTCTGTTACAATTTTTCTTACACAATTTTTTCCGGTTAATGGCAAAGTGCATTGCGGTAACAATTTACTCTCCCCTTTAGGATTAGTGTGCATCATTGCAACAATGATATTTTTTGCAGCTGCAACTAAATCCATTGCGCCTCCCATTCCTTTTACCATTTTACCCGGTATTTTCCAATAGGCTATGTCTCCGTTTTCGCTTACTTCCATCGCACCCAATACTGTAAGATCAACTTTACCGGCCCGTATCATTCCAAAGCTCATCGCACTATCAAAAAAAGCGGATCCGGGTACGGTAGTAATAGTTTGTTTACCTGCATTAATTAAATCTGCATCTTCTTTACCAGCTATCGGAAAAGGCCCCATGCCAAGCAAACCGTTTTCGCTTTGCAATACAACGTTTACACCAGCAGGAATATAATTAGCAACTAATGTGGGAATACCTATACCAAGATTAACATAGTAGCCATCTTTTAATTCCTGTGCAATACGTTGTGCTATTTGTTCTTTTGTTAAAGCCATACCCCTGTCTCCGCCACGGCGGAGAACTTAGTTTTAAAGTTTATAAATTAATCAATCTCTAATGTAAAACTGAATGAAAATTAAATGCTATACAAAGTTACATACTGCCAGTTCCCCTTCAGGGGGCGGAGGGGGCTGTAGTACGCTGCTCAATTCTTTTCTCATAATTTTCACCCTTAAAAATTCTATGCACATAAATTCCTGGTGTATGTATTTGATTAGGATCTAACTCCCCCGCCGGCACAAGCTCCTCTACTTCGGCAATGGTTATTTTACCCGCCATTGCCATTAAAGGATTAAAATTTCGGGCTGTTGCTTTGTAAATTAAATTACCGTCAGTATCCCCTTTCCATGCTTTTACAATTGCATAATCAGCATCAAAAGCATATTCCATTAAATATTCTTTGCCATTAAATGTTCTTGTTTCTTTTCCATCGGCCACTTCGGTTCCTACACCAGCTGGTGTAAAAATTGCAGGCATGCCATAACCCGATGCCATACACCGTGTTGCTAAACTTCCCTGTGGTATCAGTTCCACTTCCAGTTCGCCACTTAATAATTGTCTTTCAAATTCTGCATTTTCACCAACATAAGATGAAATCATTTTCTTCACTTGTTTCTGTTGCAGCATCAATCCAATGCCAAAATCATCTACACCGGCATTGTTGGAGATACAGGTTAAATTTTTAATTTTTTTATTTACTAATGCGGCAATACAATTTTCCGGAATACCGCACAACCCAAAACCTCCCAGCATTATTACAGCGCCATCATTAATATCATTGATAGATTCGGCTGCGTTTTTATACACTTTATTCATTTCATTTTTTCTATTACAGAGTCGGGTAATGTTGTTTGGGTTCCTTTTGTTTCGCTGTATTTATTTTTTTCTGCTTTGGCAATCATACTGTCTAAAAGTGGTTGCAGCAATTCTGTATGACTGAGGTAGAATTTGTAACTGCCGTAAAATTCTGCCTTGGTAACTTTATGAATGGCGAAAATCCGCTGCTGCAATTTTACACTTTCAGCTTCGGGCTTTTTTGTTGAATCTTTTTTTATAAAATCATTTGTAAATGCATCTTCACGCAATACATCCCATAAAACGCTTTGCATTTTAGCTGGCTTTAAAATCCCTTTGGGCATTTCATTCTTATTTCCGCAGGAAAATAAAAAAAGTGCAACTATGAATACAATTTTTTTCAACCTCATTTCAACTCGTCTTTGTATTTATTGGCGTTGGTAATATCCATTTTTTGCAATAGCTCCGATGCCCTCATTTTATCCTGCTGCGGTGCTTTTAAAAAAAGTTTTACCAGCTCTGTTGATTTTCCCTGGAAGAAAAACTGGTTGATCATTTTATTGGGGTTCTCTGTATTAAAATTATTAAGCAGGTTTAATACATTCATTATTTCTGCCCTGGCAGTACTTTCATCTTCATAAAATTTATCCATCCCAAGCCGGTAATAATTATAATACACATCATGCATTAATGTGTAACGGCTGTTAAGCATATTTTCTACCAGCCAGTAGCGGTTTCGTACGCCATCAAAAGCTTTCCAGCCACTAATGCCCCTGCCATCGGGTGCGTTATTTACAATATTTTGTGCTTTTTGAAAATAAACATCGCCACCACGGGGCGAAAAAGAATCGTAATCAAAAGCTAAAATCATATTGGCATAGTAAGCAAATACTGCTGTAAGGTTAGACACTAATCCATCGGAGCCGGATACCCTGTTTTCATTAAAATCCAGTTGTTGAAATTCTGTATATTTAAAAGTAATGTTTTCGTCTCTAAAATTAATAATAGGAGAAAGATAAGAAGTATTAAAAATTGGCCGGGCTGCCTGAATAGTTAAACTGGCACTGTAAATATTCAGGTCTGCTGTTTGGTCCAGGTTAAGTAAAAAACTGCAGGCTATTTTTTCGTTGGGCAAAAAAACATCAGTCGTCCATTTACGGTTATTCATAAAATTATTTAAAGCCGTTTGCAGTGTTTTAAATACACTGGGGTTTATAGCATTGCCCACCTGGTTGCTTACAATTGTTACGGTAGCCTTTAACTCCTGTGCCTGTAAAAAACCTGCGGCAAATGTTAGCAGGAATAAAAAAAATAATTTACGCATGTAATAATTTAATGATGGTGTTTACAATATCTATTGCCACATCTTTTTTTGATTTCTTATCAAACTTATACTCCTTATTATGTTTATCAAAAATAGTGATTTTGTTGGTGTCGTGTCCAAACCCGGCGCCAGCATCGTTTAAAGAATTTAAAACAATCATGTCAGCATTTTTTGTTTTCATTTTTTTTAATGCATACTCTTTTTCATTGTTGGTTTCTAAAGCAAAGCCCACCAGCAATTGTTTATTATTCTTTTTTTCGCCAAGCGATTTTAAAATGTCTTTTGTTTTAGTTAGTTCAACACTAAATATACTGTCATTTTTTTTTATTTTTTGAGATGCAGTGCTAACCGGTGTATAATCTGCTACCGCTGCACTCATTACTGCAATATCAGTTTTTTCAAAATGATTAATACAGGCGTCGTACATTTCATTGGCCGATTTTACTCTAATCACCTCAATATTTTCTGTTACGGTAATATTTGAAGGGCCTAAAACCAATGTAACATCAGCACCACGGTTTTTCATTTCTTCGGCAATGGCAACTCCCATTTTACCGGACGAGTGGTTACCAATAAAACGAACTGGATCAATAGCTTCATAAGTTGGGCCGGCAGTTATTAAAACCTTTTTTCCTTTTAATTCCAATTTGTTTGAAAAAAAATTCTCCAGCCAGTTTACAATATTTTCAGGTTCCGCCATTCTTCCTTCTCCTACTAAACCACTTGCCAGCTCCCCTTTTTCTACAGGAATTATTTGATTATTAAACGATGCGATTTTTTTAAGGTTTTCTATTGTTGAGTTGTGGTGCCACATATCTTCATCCATAGCCGGGGCAACTACTACAGGGCATGTAGCAGATAAATAAACCGCCATTAATAAGTTATCGCATAAGCCATTGGCCATTTTTGCAAGTGTATTACAACTTAATGGTGCTATCAGCATTATATCGGCCCAGCGGCCCAGCATTACATGATTTGCCCAGGTATCATTATCTGTAATATCGGCAAGCACATCGTTTTTAGATAAAGTGGATAGCGAAAGTGGCGTAACAAAATCTTTAGCAGCCGTGGTCATAATCACTTTTACTTCAGCCCCCTGTTTTATTAAATGCCTTACGAGCACTGCAGATTTATAAGCAGCAATACTCCCTGTAATACCCAATAAAATTTTCTTTCCTTTCAGCATAAAAAAACCCTTCTTGCTTAAGGCAAGAAGGGTTAAAATTATAACTTCTTCTGTTAATAATATTGCTAAATTATTACTGTTATTAACTAAACAGGTCTTCGTCGTTTCTGCGGAAGTACACTTTATCTTCCATAAATTCTGTTGTAGCCAGTAAAGCAGGGTTTGGCATACGTTCGTATGCTTTAGAAATTTCTATCTGCTCTTTGTTTTCATGAATTTCTTCCAGGCTATCGGTGTGGCTGGCAAATTCTTCCAGTTTATTATGCAGTTCTTCCTTTACAGTAATGTTAATCTGGTTGGCACGTTTTGCAATTATAGCAATAGATTCGTACACATTACCTGTTTTTTGTTTTATATCAAATAAACTTTTAGGTTCTACAACACTGCTGGTATTACCTGTTAACTGACGACGTAGTTTGCTCATATTTTATTGCTTTAATGTTATTTTGACTTAAATTACTGTAACTCTCTGCTTCTTTTAATAATTTGCTTTCCGGGTAGCGGTCTGCAAAATCCTGATATTCGCTTATCACTTTTTCGTAACGCTCAATCTGCTTCTCTACAAAGCTAAGCTTTGCAAATTTATAATACGCTTTTACTATTTTCAGTTTATACTCATCCCCTTTTACCGATTCAGGATAATTGTTTATTAAGTTGGTAAAAGCAATTGCCGCAGCTCTGTGCTGCCCTAAATTGTAATACAACTCCGCAGAACGATATTCTTTTTGCTCCAACTTTGCCCTGCATATATCAATTATTTCTGTTGCTTCTTTAATACGAGCCGAACCCGGGTGTGTATTAATAAAAGTCTGCATCATGCCAATTGCTTTGGTTGTGTTAACCTGCTCCAGCTCCAGCTTTGGCGATTGTTTATAAAAACAATAGGCATGCAAATAATCCACTTCTTCTGCTTTAGGGCTGTTTGGGAATACTTCCAAAAACCCTTTAAATAAAGCCTGCGCCTGCATATAATCCTTCATATAATAAAAACAGTAAGCGTCTTTATAATACAGCTCTTCAAATTTTGCAGTGCCTTTAAATACTGGAAATAACTCTTCGTATAACTGCTGTGCTACTTTATATTTCTTTTTGGCAAATAATTCATCTGCCATTTTAAGTTTATACTCGTAGTCTTTGCTTTTGTAAATTTTATTATACTTATTGCAGGATGTTGCAATGGTTAATAAAAAAAGGGCGGCCAATACAATTTTAGTTACTCTCATATAAAGGAATGCAAAATTAAAGGAATTTACTCAAAAATGCCAGTAAATAAACAATCAACCAAAAATTGGTAGTTAAGAGTTTGATAAATAGACGATAGACCATGGACGAGAGACAGTGCCAGGTTCTTAATTATGGTCTGTCGTCCATGGTCTGTTAGTCTTCTGTCCTGCACAAAAAAAGCCCTCCCGAAAACGGAAGGGCTATCATTGAGCAAAAAGTGAAAAGTTTGAAAATCTGTATTAGTTAGATTTTATATCAACTGTGTTCTTGTCGCCACCACCAATTTCGCAATTAGTAGTAATTCTGTCTGCACTTATTCCTTCTTTTTCAACAAGGTAATTTTTAGCTGCATCCACTCTTTTTTGGCAATTTGCCTGAGAAGCTTTAGATGTTTCAGGATAACCTGTAATTGTAATGTTACAATTAGGGCTTGCCTTTAATTTAGCAGCAGCTGTAGCCAACATTGCTTTAGCATCTGCACTTAATGCAGCAGTATTACCTTTAAAAGATATACTTGGGTAATCAGCTGGGCAATCTTTAATTGGGTCAACCCTTGTTGTGCAACAAGCAGGATCAGGGCATTTACCTACACCATCAGCGTCAACAGGTTGACATTCTGTAGGAGTAATTAATTGCTTATCCTTACAATCAGGTACACCATCACCATCAGTATCAGCAGTAACACCATGAGTGTTTACGTTACAACCTGCTGGTGTGTTTGGTTCTCTGTCTAAATGATCGCAAACGCCATCACCATCAGCATCCGGACATTCAACTTTTGGCATCTTTTGGTTACGATGATTCATTAACTCATCATATGCATAATCCAATGGATTCTGCCACCATAATGGTTCAACAGATTTAGCACCAAGATTAAAGTTTAAACCAATAGATGCGTAGTTGTAAGAATCAAAATCACGGGTTAAAGAAGCATCACCCCATGCATGTTCCTGCCAGCGCTGGCCATCCAATAAATCGTCTTTAATAAATGTAAATCTATCTTCAATAGCCAAATTAACTCTTTTGCCTAATTTAAAGGCAACGCCTGCCAATACGGTACCAGATGGTTTTAAAGTATTTTTTCCAATTTTAGGACGGCGTGTACCTTGATTCTCAGCAGCAGTTTCGTAAGTTTTATCCATACCTGCTTTTAAAGCATCTAACACATCTTTACGGTTTTTATAAGTTGTGCTTGTTATACCATTAAATAAAGTTCTGTATGGATTATTATTTGCATCAAGAGCGTTTACAGATGTATTATACAGTGTAGCGCCAATACCACCACCACCATAAATAATTATACCAGTTTTTTTCTTATGAAAACGTATATTGTTTAAAGTAACAATACCCTGCAAACCTAAATCCTGAACTTTAGCTTTATAGTTATAATATACAACGTCTGGAGTTGCATTACGTCCGCTACCACCAGCACCATCGCTATAAACTACCGTGCCTGAATTTAATCTTTCTGGAGAAAAATAGCGCTTACCCACTACCTGATTAAGGTTCCAGGCTGCATTTTTTCCAAAGTTTTGAGCCCCTTGCCAGTTCATTCCTTTACCAACAGTATTGATGTACTGCAATCTTAAAGAAAAAACATAACCGAAAGCTTTTCTAACATGAACACCAAAATTTGGAGCAGTTAAAACTTTTGATGTAACATCTCCACTAACGGTAAAAATACCAGTAGAAACGCCTACTTCCCACATGTTACGTGGCTTAGCTGGAAAATTGTAGGATTTATTCCAGAATTCATTTTGCTGTGGCATTCCCTTAGCAGGAATGACAGAGGAGTCATAAACGCTTCCACTTCCGCCAACCTGGGCAAATGCTCCAAGGGCAAAAAAGATAAAAGCGGTTAATAAGATTTTGTACTTTTTGCTTGTCATAACTTAATAATTAATAAAATTTCTAAATGTGTACGAGTTGATTTATTGCAAAAGTATTGAATGACTATTATTTAACCAAAAATTTTTAACATTTAATTTTGGTTAAAAAATCTCAAAAAATACCGCATTTAAATGGCTAATGACATCATAGTCAACAGTTTCGTTGCATTAAAGTTAAAGTATTTATTGATTTGTAAAGAATTATTTCTTAATAATTTTGTAACTCCTAAATTATAAAATAGTTTGACAGCGGCTTTTCATGTGTTATATTGCTTTCATTTTCTATGAGATTTGTAACAGATATTATTGGAGCTGAACTGAATATTTTTGAAAAAAAGTTTGCCGAAGCTGTTAAAAGCAGCACGCCTTTACTTGACAGGATAATGAAATACATCATTAAACGAAAAGGCAAACAACTGAGGCCCATGTTCGTTTTTTTAAGTGCGAAACTGCATGGTGACATTAGTGAAAGCACCTACAGAGCCGCAGCATTGGTAGAATTATTACATACAGCGACATTAGTACATGATGATGTTGTGGATGAATCTCTTGAACGGAGGGGGTTTTTTTCTATCAATGCAATATGGAAAAATAAGATAGCTGTTTTAGTTGGGGACTACCTGCTATCGAAAGGACTTTTATTATCAACTACCAATGATGATTTTGAACATTTACACATACTTTCCGAAGCAGTTAAACAAATGAGCGAAGGCGAATTACTTCAAATAGAAAAATCCCGAAAACTTAATTTGGAAGAAGATATTTATTTTGAAATAATAAAAAACAAAACGGCTTCCCTGTTATCTTCCGCATGTGCTATTGGGGCCTACAGTACCAGCAAAGACGCTGCTGTTACAGCTAAAATGAAATTGTTTGGAGAAAAGGCCGGCATTGCTTTTCAAATAAAAGATGACCTTTTTGATTATGGAAAAGCAGATATTGGCAAACCTACCGGCAACGATATAAAAGAGAAAAAACTTACACTACCATTAATATATACCCTAAATAAAATTGATGCTAAAAAAAGAAGGGAGCTTATTTATATTATTAAGAATGAAAACACTAATCCCCAAAAAGTAAAGCTAGTGATAGATGCAGTAGAAGAAGCTGGAGGAATTGTGTATGCTGAAGAAAAAATGAAGGTGTACAGGGATGCAGCACTGGAAATATTGTATGAATTTAAAGATGGAGAAGTGAGAAAAGCATTGGAACAATTAGTACGGTACACTACTGACAGAAAATATTAGCCCCTATCCCCTAAAGGGGTAATAGAGAAGATTGGAGCGGTGAAAGAAGTATTATTTTAAAACAATCAAAATAATTTTATTTAACCCTAAATTACTTTTTTGGAAAAACGGTGGAATATATTGCATGCCGACGAAAGCAAAATTGAAAGTTTGCAACAATCGCTTAAAATTAATAAAACCATATGCAGCATTCTAGTTGAAAGGGCCATTGACGATTTTGAAAAGGCAAAAGAATATTTCAGGCCGCAACTAACCGGCTTACACGATGCATGGTTAATGAAGGACATGGGCAAAGCTGTGCAACGTATTACCACAGCGTTTGAAAAAAAAGAAAAGATTTTAGTATTTGGCGACTATGATGTGGACGGCACTACCAGTGTGGCCTGCATGTACCAGTTTCTTTGTAAAATTTATGACAATTCTCTTTTAGATTTTTATATACCGCACCGCTATCGTGAAGGTTATGGTATAAGCAAAATGGGGATAGATTTTGCCGCAGCAAATAATTTTACTTTAATCATTTCATTAGACTGTGGTATTAAATCAGTTGATCTTATTGCTTATGCAAAAACTTTAGGGATAGATTTTATTATTTGCGACCATCATTTACCTGATGAGATAATACCTGATGCAGTTGCTATTCTTAATCCTAAACAAAAAGATTGCTACTACCCTTACAAAGAATTATGTGGTTGCGGGGTTGGGTTTAAATTAATTACTGCATTGGCGCAACATTTTAATATTGAAGAAGAACATTATTATTGCTATTTAGATTTAGTTGCTACTGCTATTGCTGCAGATATTGTGCCTATGACAGGCGAAAACAGGATCATGGCTTTTTATGGTTTAGAAAAAATAAACAACAACCCCAATCCCGGTATAAAAGCTTTAATACATTTAGGGGGCATTCAAAAAAAATTATCTATCAATAATGTTGTTTTTGTAATTGCGCCAAGGGTTAATGCCGCAGGCAGAATGGATGATGCAAGAAAAGCTGTGCAACTTTTTATTGAACCCGAATACAATAAAGCATTGGCATTTGCAGAAATGCTGCACAGCGATAACAGCGACCGCAAAGAAGCTGACAGCAGCATTACAGAAGAAGCATTGGCAATAATTGATGCAGATGAGAAACTAATAAATAAAAAAACTACTGTTGTTTTTAAAGATCACTGGCATAAAGGTGTGGTGGGTATTGTAGCCAGCCGCATGATTGAAAAATATTACCGGCCCACAGTTGTGCTTACACAAAGCGGTGAAGTGGCTGCAGGCAGTGCCAGAAGTGTACCCGGATTTAATTTGTACGAAGCAATACACGCCTGCAGGGAATATTTATTGGGCTATGGCGGGCATTTTGCAGCCGCTGGAATGTCTTTGTTACCAGAGAATGTGGAGGCATTTGCAAATAAATTTGAAGCTGTAGTTTCCTCCACAATCGAAGATCATTTATTGATCCCTGAAATTATTATTGATACTGAAATTTTATTCAGCAACCTCAACCAATCTTTCTACAATATTATTTGCCAAATGGAGCCTTTTGGACCGGAAAATATGCGGCCGGTTTTTATTGCAAAAAAAGTTACTGATACCGGCTATTCAAAAATTGTAAAAGACCTGCATATAAGGTTTGTTATTAAGCAGGATAATTTTACTTTTACAGGTATTGGATTTAATATGGCTGCAAAATTTCATTTGCTGCAAACGCAAAAACCTGTTGATATTGTTTTTACCATTGATGAAAACGAATGGAACGGCAGCACTACATTGCAATTGAAAGTTATTGATATAGCCCTCTCCGCCCCTAGGAGAACCGATGATGGAGGAGATTAAGTTCTATAAAATAATTGCAAATGAAAGCATTAGCCTATATAAAATATTTTTTTTTCTTAGCCTCTAAATGGAATATAAAAATTGCAAAGTACATTTTATCGCAGGAAATAAAAGGAGAAAAAAAATACGGCATTACCACAACCGGTGCCGATGAATTAAAAACGCTGGAGGAAAGAGGAATTGATACTGACCACTCCACGATTTACATGCCGGTAAGTTACTCCGTGCTGGAAGAAATGTTTGAACAACTAAACTTTTTAACTAACACATCATTTAATCATTTTTTAGATATTGGCTGTGGCAAAGGCAGGGCTTTATGTGTGGCAGCGCATAATGAATTTAGGAAAGTAACCGGTATAGATTTTTCGAAAGAATTTTGCAAAGCTGCTGAAGAAAATCTTAGTATCACCCAACAACAATTTCCCAATTTGCAATATAAAGTAATTAATAACGATGCTTTTTATTTTGAAATACCCAACGACGTGGATTGTATTTTTATGTTCAATCCTTTTGACGATGTAATTATGAGTGGTGTGGCAGAAAACATTTTAGAGAGCTTTGAAATAAGTCAGAGACCCATAACACTCATCTATGTAAACCCATTGTATAAAGAAGAATTACTGGCAGTTGGTTTTAAGCAAATTTACTATACGCAAAAGATGCAATATTTAGAAGCCGCTATTTTAGAACTAAAATAAAAGAGGATTACTTTTGCAAACAATCCTCTTTTAAAAGATATTATCTTTTTAATTCCCCATTAATTCCACACTGCGGTTTATAAAATTTGTAAGGCTGTTACCTTTTAATAATCCCTGGGAAAGCAATGCTAAATCTGCAAGATTGTGCACTAATTTTTGCTGCTTTTCTTTTGCACCTTCCGCTAAAATATTTTTATATACAGAGTGATTACCGTTTACTGTAAGGGTAACTTCGTCGGGCATATTTGCATAAAATGCTCCCATGCCGCCAGCCCCCTGCATAGCTGCCATATCCTTCATGCGGCGCATAAACTCAGGCCTTGTTGCTACTACCGGAGGCGCATCATTACTTAATCCTTTTACTTCTACAGAAACATTTAGTTCAGGAATTTTTACACCAAATAATTCTTTAAGTTTTGCTGCATCATCTTTACTCAGCACACTTTCGCCACCTTCCTGTTTATCAATTAAATTATCTGTTATATCGCTATCCACTCTTACAAACTGCACCTTCTCCCATTTCATTTCCATTTGCTGAATAAAGCCATTGTCAATAATGGTTTCCATCTTTACCACTTTATAATCTTTGGTAACAGCCTGCTGAATGTGTGCATCCTGCTGCACAGGATTAGTGGTGTACAAAATAATTAAATTACCTTCTTTATTTTTTTGCAGTGTTTCTGTTGCTATTCTATACTCTTCAATTGTATAAAATTTATTATCGCTTGCATCCTGCAAAATATGAAATTTATTGGCCTTGTCTAAAAACTTATCGTCGGTCATCATACCATACTTAACAAATAAGCCAAGACTTTCCCATTTCTCTTCAAACTGTGTTCTGTCATTCTTAAATATCTCTTCTAATTTATCTGCGACTTTTTTAGTGATATGGCTGCTTATTCTTTTTACATTCTGATCTCCCTG
>NZ_JANMUN010000203.1:0-15070 GCF_031391665.1 Ferruginibacter sp. | reverse complement strand
GGCCTACTACCCAAATATGATTGTTACCGCCATCCTGCAACACCCAAAGATTTTCTTCCCCGTCAAAAGCAAGGTTATCATTACCAATACCCCAGGCGGCATTAGATACACCTGCCCCGGGATCAACATCATACGTAGCATTTTCAACAAAAACCTGCAGGTTGCTAACCGTAGTACCATTATCAGTAAAACGATAAACTCTCCCGGGTCCTTTTGCTGTAAAATAAATATCTCCGTTACTTGGTTTTATTTCAATATCCTCTACACCATTAAAATTATAAGCAGCAGGGGCAGCAACGCTTAATGCAACTGTACCGTTTCTATCAGCCTGAGTAGAATTTGCAATAAGCTTCCAACTACCTGTACCCAATGCACCTGTTGTTACTAATACATACAATTGCCCGCTGCTGAAGTTACCAGGGGTTGTTGCAATAAATTTATAAACAAACCCATTTGTCGGGTCATCGGCGCCGGTATATAGCGTTTGATTATCGGGGGCGATAACAACATTTTCTCTTGTCTGCCTTCCAATGGCCCATAATTTATCAACCCCGGCATGTGTGGCGTCACTTTCTATTACTGTTCTTGTTGCAGGATCTATTTCTATAATCCAGCCAACATCCTGGTAACCATCTGCATTACCATCTCCTGCTGTAAGCGATTCTTCGGATACCATTATAGTACCGTTGGGTGTAACTGTACCCGAGCAAAATCTTGAAACAGTTTGTAAAGCTGCTACTGGAAAAGTAACATTACCGCTATTTGATTTTAACCATGTATGCGTTGGCCCATCGTAAGCAACCGTCATTGTTGCAACAGAAGCAACCGTATTTTCTCCACTAATTGATAAGTAGCCATTCTTGCTGCTTCCTGCAATAGGTACGTAGCCAGTAAAATCATTATTTGCTGCTAAAGTTCCTCCTGCAGTAAGTGCATCACCCGATTTTATTATTCTTTGAAAAGTGTGTGTGACGGGAATTACCAAACTCTGAGTTTGTGCACTTGGCGTAACTGAATTAAATGTTCCAATGGTTTGTGCCTGGACTTTTTGAAATAAAAACAATGAAAATAAAAAACATGTTTTTACTGTGTAATTAAGGCTTTTCATTTAGATGATATTAGGTTAAATTTTTTGATACTTTTTATTATATCTTTTGCAAATAAGGTATTAAGGTTAGAATAAATACGAACTTTTTTTTAAAATATTGCATAGAAGGAATAGAAAAACAAAATATGTAATTAGTACTCCTTAATAAAGTATAAATACTTCGTATTTATACGAATTTGAAGAATGTTTTGCTTGAGTTTACCATTGGTTAAACTCAATAAATTCTTGTAATAAAAATAGAAAATAGGAATTTTTTTAAAAAGAATTGATTGCAGAGCTATTTTTCTGCCTGTGGCCGGCTGGGTTTCTTATAATTAAAGAAAATTTGGATCGCTTCTAATTCTTCGGCAGTAATTTTATTTTCCGGAAGCGTATTAACATGGACTTCGTTCTTTATCCTTATAGTATAACTTTCCAACTGTTCGTTTGTAAAATCGGGTATAATTATTTTACCTTTTTCTTTTGTATTGTGGCATTTTGCACAATTTATATTATATAAAATCTTCCCTTTTTCAATCAGCTTTAAGTTGGCAACTTTTGCTTCTTCGGCAATATCAGCAGGAAAATCATAAAATTGAATTTTGGGCTGCGATACACATGCGGTAAGCCATAGACCAGTAATAAAAATAAGTGCTATAGTTATTATGCTTTTCATTTTTTATTATGCTAATATTCGCCCCCAATTTTACGGCTATTCAATAGTTTATCTTTGGAGACAGGTAGTTTTTCCGGTGCAGTTTCAAAGTTAATATTTTCATTTAAAGAGCGGATAAAAACAATGAGGTTCTTTTTTTCATCAGCTGTTAACTTTAGTGAATCTGCAGAAAGAGTTTGGTTATTAATTTTTAATCCCTTACCTGCTCCGCCGCCTGCATCATAAAAATCTATCACCTGCTGCAGCGTATTAAAAACACCATTGTGCATGTAAGGTTTTGTATAGGCTGCATTTCTTATTGAACCAGTTCTAAAAGCATTCAGCATTTCGCCGGCAGGGTTGACATCATACCTGCCTTTATCTATGCTCAGCTTTATAAATGCTGTATCAGCAGGTACGCCCAATACTTCAAACTCACTTGAAATGTAAGGAGGTTTTACACCATTAAATTGCGGAACAAAATGACAGGTGCCACATTGTGCTTTACTCATAAATAAATTAAAGCCTTCTTTTACAGGTACCTCAATTTCTTTGTTTGTATTCATGGCATCATCAAATGGAGCATAATAATTACTGAATTTGCTGTAATACATTGTAATGGCAGAAACAATATGCTCCAGTGTAATTTCTTTTTCCTGCGGAGTGTATTTTAAAAAAGTTTTGAATGCTTTTTTATATTCATTACAACTTAATACTTTTTGTACAAGTTCGTTTTCATTGCTGCCTAATTCCAAAGCATTTGTTATAACATCCTTTGCCTGGTTTTGCATAGAAATATGTTTACCATCCAGCATTAAAAGGTGATTGTAAGTTGCATTGATCAACGACGGCGAATTTCGGGATAGATAATTTTTACCATCATACTGAAACGAAGTTGTACCTGCGGTGTCAGTAAAATATTCTGCAGATTTATGGCAGGAGTTGCAACTCCTTTTATTATTACCCGACAACAGCGGATCGTAAAATAATAATTTACCAATACGTTCAATTTCTTTTAATTCCTTTTCACCGTTTACTCTTAAAAATATACCTTTAGTATTCTGGCCAAAATAAAGATGTTTATTAAATATGGATTCACTGGAGTTATTTAAAGAATAATCAACATAACTTTTTGTAAAAACCCTGTATTGATTTATAAATTGCTGATTCATTTTAAAAAGAGGATTTACATAATCCCTGATAAAAATAAAATGATCGAACTTTGAATAAGTTAATGGCTGCTTATTTACAAATGAAATGGTGTTATTATAAAGGGTGAGAAAATTTTCTGCAACAGGTGTAGCAGGAAAACTTTCGTTAAAAGAACTGTATATTTTTTTTACATCAATAAGCATAGAGTGCAACTCAGGTATAATTGCTGTTGTATCAGGGCATTCAAAACCTGTGGTATAGATAGCAGCCAAATTCAATAAGAAAAGGCGGTTAGCTAAAAAAAAGTGATGGTGATTTTGCAACTGGCCTGTAACAGAATCGGCCATAAATGTTTGTGTGGCAGTAATAGAAGATGCTACTAAATTTAAAAGGCTGTCCTTCTCTGCATTCTTTTCATCAAGATATAATGCCGCAAGTGTTAGCCCTGCTCCTTCCCTTTTATAAGGTTTCTCAAACTTCTCAAAAACTTCTGTTTCCCATTCCACAGGCAATGGCCCGTTTATTTTTTTATATGCAATTGGGTCGAGGTAACGCAGCCAAAAATCAATTCCTTTTAAGCTGGTTCGGGCAAGAGCAATCTGTTTTCTTATATTCTCAATTCCGGATGCAGAAGAAAAATCTGTTTTTTTTATAAGCTCCAATAAGGTCCTTTGATTGTTACTAAACCCATTAATGCTTTCGGTATAATTTGATATATACTTACCGGCATTGTTCGGTTTACTAACCGCAAAAGAATATAAAGCAATAATTAAAACAATAATAAAAAATATATAGAATTTTTTAACTGGTACCATATAGTTCTTAAAAAAAGAATTTTATTTGTATTTGATATGCCTGCTTTTTTTAAAGAAGATTAACCTCCTTTCTTAGTAAACTTATAGCAATCAATTAATAAAATTACTGCAATTTCAAATCTTAATTATTGCTTTAACATTACTCCACTTCAAAACTAATGCTTACATTAACTCTGTACTCACTAATAGCACCTTTTTTATCTACCTGTGCACTCTGGTTATTTACGTTTACACTTTTTATGTTACGTAAAGATTTAGATGCATGCTTAACTGCGTTTTGGGCAGCATCTTCCCAACTCTTTTTAGAATTAGCTAATAATTCAATTACTTTTAAAATTGCCATAGTTGTATTTTTTTATTAAGGTACAAATTATTACTTAAAAGTTGTACTAAAATTTTATTGAAAAACGGCATCGGCTATTCCTTTATTAACTGTATAAGAACTGATAGAAATTTCTGCCTTGCCTTTTTTATTTTTTGCTTTGTTTTCTGTTTTTTTAACTTCTTTACCATCATCAAAGTCAAAAGTTACTCCTTTGGGCAGTTTATAATCTTTAGTGTTAAAAGAAAAAACTATTTTATCCGGCAAACCGTAATCTATGTATTTGCCGTAAGACATCTCCAGTTCGTAGCTACCATTTTCCCTGGTAGTAGTCTTTGCCTTGCGTATTACTAAATTGGCTTCATCAATATAAAGGGTTGATAATACCACATCTGCATTATCATCATCAGGTAATAATTTTACCACTTTTACTGCCACACCATTTACTTTATCTGTACCGGCATCAAGTGCAGTAAATTTTCCATTGCTGATAATGCTGTTTAAATTTATGCTTACTGCACCTTTTGGCACAAAAGATATTCCTTTTTCATTTTTTATTTTTAACTGATTAGGTTTTTTAAAATAAATTTTTACAGTTGCTACCGGGATTTTTAAAAACGTAACATTAGTTTTCATTTTTCCTGATGCTTCATAATCATTCACCTTGTCTATTTTAGCCTTTACTTTTTGTACTAACGCATTTACATCCTGGGCTTTTGAAAACATAGGGCTGCAAAAAGTAATTAATAATAAAGTCTGTAGTATTTTTTTCATGTTACGATAAGATATCTTTTCTTTTAAAAACAATAACTGATGCTGATACTAAAATAAAAATGTGTGCCAGTAAAATAAATAAACTCTTTCGAATGGCAGGCCAATTTTCAATAGTACCTTTTATAGTTTCTCCATCTTCGGTGGTACCAATGTAAAAAAAGCCTTTCCATCCCACCAAGTAAGAAGTAAATAAAAATGGCTTCACGTTTTTATCTATAATAGGAACGTTAATATTAGAAATGATTGTACACACAATAACAATACATACTGTTGCTATAATTGGCCCAATAGAATTTTCTGCAAAAATAGAGAGGAATAATGCCAGCGCTGCAATAACAGTAAGCGCCACCGTAGCATAGGCAAAAGCAGCAATATAGCGCCAAACAATATCATCTTTGGTAATCAGCAGTATTTGCGACTCCTCGCCCTTAGACCGGAAAATAAGCATATCGTCTGCGCCAAAAATTAACAGGCTGAATAACAGCGAAGTTATTGCCATCCACAATAATAATAAAATTGTAAATATTGTAGCCGCTGCAAACTTTACTAAAATTAACTGCGTACGGTTAATAGGTTTTGAAATTAAGAGACGTAATGTACCCATGTTTGCTTCACCCGAAATAGAATCGGCTGCAATTAATGCTACAAGTATCGGTACCTGAATTAATAATGTGTTAAGAATAATGTAACACATAAAATAACCGTTGATAGCTTTTACTCTTTCAAATTCAAAAGTATCTTTTACACTTTGGAGCATCATATCCATATAATTCTGCCCATCTGCCTTAAACGCAAACTGAAAGATAAAAACAATGGCTGCAATAGCTGCAAAAGCTATGTATGTACGGGGCCTTTTAGAAATTTTGTACAACTCAATTTTTAGTAATGTCCACATAATTTTGCTGAGTTGTTAATGATAAAAAATAATCTTCCAGGGAATGTCGTGGCTGAATGGATAATATCCCTATTCCCATTGCAGACATATCATTTGTGAGTTCAGGAATGCCTGCTTTATTCATTTGCATTTTTACAATATCGTTAGAAGGTAAAATAAATGAAGCCCATTTTGATTGTGACAGTTTATTCTTTGCTTCGTCATTGTTTGTAGTTTCTATCTGTACAATTGTTTTTGCAGGGTCCAGCAGTTCTGCTGCATTACCCTCAACCACTTTTTTACCTTTATTAATAATTAAAATTCTGTTAGCTATTATTTCTATTTCACTTAGTAAGTGAGAGGATACCACAATTGTTTTTCCCATCTCTTTACTTAATTGCAAAATAAGATTCCGCATATCTGCAATACCTTGCGGATCTAAACCATTTGTAGGTTCATCTAAAATAATTAACCGGGGATTGTGTACCAGTGCAACTGCTATTCCCAAACGTTGCTTCATTCCCTGGCTAAAAGTTTTTACTTTACTATTGGCCCTTTCAGCAAGGCCTACCATTTCCAATTGCTCCATTAATAATTGCCTCGTAACTTTTACGCCACTCATTTTAGCGAAAATGGAAAGGTTTTGATAAGCGGAAAGGTATTTATACAAATCTGGTTTTTCTATTACGGCTCCTGTTTGTTGTAATACTTCGCTGCGGTGTATAAATAAATTCTTTCCAAAAATATTTATTTCGCCTGATGTTGGTTTTACAAGCGATAACAACATTCGTATAGTAGTTGATTTGCCTGCGCCATTTTGCCCAAGAAAGCCATAAATATCCCCTTCATTAACTGTAAAAGAAAGATCGTCAACCGCCTTTAAGTCATTAAATTTTTTTGAAAGATGAGTAACACTGATAACTGCAGGCATAGTATTATATATGTGTAAAGGTAAAACGGATATCACAACTAATTGTTCGTAAAAGTAAAACAGCTTTTCAAAAAAAATATTAAAAAAGCTTGCGCAGTTAAAAAAAACTGACTATGTTTGCAGTGCTTATACCTTATAACCGTATTCTATTCTCAACCACACACTCCCCAACGATTAATTAAAAAGATTCTATTGCTTCGCAGCAATCCGTAAACTATTATCTTCTGAAAAAGCTCCGCTTTACCGCATCCACTATTTTGTGATTTTAGCCGATGCCTGAACGTTCAGGTTATCAACCTCTGTAAATTTTAAAATATAAATCACACAAGATGAAAAAGATTTTTACCCTTTCGTTTACATTATTAGCTTTAATCAGCTTAAATGCACAAGTTTGTACCACATCCGGATTTGATGTTTGCGATGCTGGCACAGGTGTTGTTTCCGATTTTAGAAATGCTGTGCAAATTGCCGGTACAGGAGCTCCATTAACAGTTGGCGCAAAATACAAATTCAACAATGCCATACCCAGTTTAAATCTGGATGCAGTAATATCTATTGATGCAATGGTAAATGCAACAATGGCTGGTGCTGCCAGCCCCAGTATTGATGATGATGCTGCAGCTGATGAAACGGGCATTGCGTCTTCTCAAATTGCTTTATTTGCGCCACGTATTGCACCTAATCAAATACTTTCATGCAGTAATAAAAGCGGGTACGTAGAATTTACAGTAAAATTTTACACCCATTACAGCGGTAATGCAATGCCAACACCAGGAGCAGAAATGGCTGTATCCAACCTTAATTTTTTACACTTTGATATGGATGGCAGTATGCAGGGCAGCGATGGCTGGTTTAAAGAAATAGGGTATGCAAAAATAAATGGTGCAGACCCTGTAAACTATGGTGCAGCTGCTTCTGAATTATTGAGCGGTAATAACAATGGATGGTTTTTAACTACCGGCAGTATTAATGAACGTAATGGTGTATCAAGATGCTCAGAGGTTATTGAAAAATCTGTTTATTTTTTCCCTCAATCATCCATTACTTTCAGGATGGGATATGATTACAAGGCCCCATCTGCAAATTGCAGCAGTATCAGCATTCAGCCTACAAGGCAATACGGATCAAGGTTTGGTTGTTTTAATTTGCCGGCTGGTGGCCCATTACCTGTTTCCTTAATTAATTTAGCTGCTAATTATAATTCAGGAAAATCAAATATTACCTGGACAAGCCTGCAGGAGCATAACCTTGACAGTTATGAAATACAAAGAAGTTATGATGGAATAAATTTTGAAGTTGCTGGAAATGTAAAGGCAAATAATTTAACCTCACTACAGGAATATAAATTTACTGATAACCTGCCGACCTTTAATTCAAAATATATTTATTACAGGGTAAGAGTGGTAGATCTGGACTACAGTATGAAGCTTACCAATACAGTTTCAATAAAAGTGGCCGACTGGAAAACTAACGAAATGATTATCTCCCCTAACCCATCAAGCAGTGGTGCACAGATAAAGATAAAAACAGCAAAAGCGGCTACAGGTGATATTTCAGTTTTTGATGCTACAGGTAAATTGGTATTAAAACAACAGGCAGCATTATTTGCCGGCAACAACTCTGTAGTATTAAACAATGTTACTCAGTTAGCAGAAGGCTATTATACTGTACGTTTAATTGCAAACAATGAAACGTACAGTTCAAAATTATTAATATGGAAATAAAAAATTGATTGATAACCAAGCACGAGTAAAAGCCATTTCCCTAATAAGGAAAGGGCTTTTTTATTGCCCGCTGGGGTTCATATAAGATTGTAATGCTTTTACATAATCTTCAAATGCATCAATTCCCTTTGCTGTAATTTTACAAATTGTTTGCGGATAATTGTTACTGAATTGTTTAGTTACTTCAATATAACCTGCATCTTTTAATTTATTTATCTGCACACTTAAATTACCTGCGGTAGAGTTAGTTTTTTCTTTTAAAAAAGTAAACTCTGCTTCTTTAACACTTATCAGTAAACTGATAACTGCTAAACGCAATTGAGAATGTAATATGGGGTCCAGTTCTTTAAACATTAACCTTTCTGTTCTTTATAAATTTGCTCCTTACAATAATACCGGGTATTAGCCATGCTGCTGTTGCAGCAATTGCAGTTAACAGCATATCCCATTCAATTTTTGTATAAATAGAAATTACACAACATATCCAGCAAACAATACCACCGTAAAACATTGGCCTCATATTTTTGCATGCCCCTGTAATAATTGTTGGTATGCCATAAAGTAACAGGAAGAAAGAGGAAGTGAAACTGCTGTAATTATATTCGGGCTTGTACCCTTTAACATCTATATAAGTTTGAAAAACGGGATTCAATTGCTTAATAATATTTGCATTAATAACAATTAATAAAAAAATAGAAATACCAAAACAAATCCACACGTAGTCAATTATCTTATTATCATATCCTTTTACTTTATTTATACGACTACCTTTAGACGCTATAAAAATTTGAGGCACAAGTGCAATAAGTGTTAAAAACCAGATATTAAAAGGTAAATCAAACTGGTATTTAATTTGAAAATAAGTTACCAGGCTGCAAAATGCAATTACAGTACCCCATAATATCGGACCAACACCCGAATCTAGATAACTGTTTTTTGCTTTATTAATCATTTGGCTGATTAACTGCAGGCTTTCCTGTTCTGTCATTTTATTTTCTTCCATAATCAGTTATTTTGTTGATTATATTTTTTTCGCATTAAATAACCTGGTACTATCCAGGCAGCAGCAACTGCAACAGAAAGTAGTAATAAACCATAAAGCGGATGTATAAATGCAGAAAACAATGCAAGTGCCCAGCAAATTATTCCACCAATTTTTAACGGCTTAAACTGCATTACCACGCCAGATAAAAAAGTTGGCACACCATACAGCATTAAAAAAAGCGAATAGATATTATTCCAGCCGTTGCCTTTACCCACAATAAAAAATAATAAAAACATACATATACCAAAGCTTATCCAGATATAATTTATTATTTCATCGCTGTAGGTTTTTACAGTTTCTTTTTTCTTTGCCTTAGAAAGATAAATGGTTTGAAAAATAACAGCTACCCAGCAACTGGCCCAAATTATTTCGGGATGTTTAAACCATTGGAGTTTTATTAAAATAAAATGTATGATGGCATCTGCAAAAATCAGCCAGCCCCATAAAAGATATAAAAAACCATTTTCGCTAAACCGGTTTTTTGCCTGGTTAATCATACTGTCTATTAACTGCAGGCTATCTTGCGGCGAAAAATTTTCTTCTGCCATGATTTGTTGGTTTTATAATAATTATGGACCGGAAAAATCCGGCCCGTAATTAATTTATTTATTGATTACATTCTTTCATTAGCATTTCTACAGGTTGTTTGCCCCAGTTAGGATGCAATTCGCTGGCCGGTTTAAAGGTTGCAAATTTATCTAAAGCAGTTTGCAACTCGGGCTTTGCTGTTTTGCAACCACCACCAAATTGCTCAGGTGTGTATTTTAATCCCTGGCCTTTTAAGTAATACGGCCTTGGGTTGGTGGGATCCTGCTGCATTGCCTTTTCCATATTGCTGCCACTTTCTGGCCCGTATTCCATATAACGCTGCATAGGGTTTACCATCATGTGGCAACTTGCTATCATACTTTTTATGCAGGATATTTCAGAATTATTAGGCATTAAAGAATCTGCCTTATTAATAAAATCTGTTGCTTTATCTGCAATAGCATCTACCTTATCTTTATTCTGCTCCATAAAACCATAATTAACCTGGCAAAAAGCAGCATAGTAAAAAGCAAGCCATTGATTTTTTTCAGCATTGGCAATGCGTTCAAAATTATTAGCCAATGCTAAAAGACTTGCAGGATTTCTAAAACTGGTATCAATGGCAGCAATATTATTTTTCATTGCAGCAACATATTTTTCGCTTTGGCCAAACGAAAGCATGGTAAGTGAAACTAAAACTGAGGCGATAAGTAATTTTTTCATTGTTGTTTGTTTTATTTTTTGATTTTATTTTTGATTTTATTTTTTTTGTTGACTTCTTAATTTTTCATACTCTTTTTCTACAGAGTTTGCTTTAGGAAAAACATAGGCGCCTGCAAAATGAAATGCAAGGCCAATACCCCAACCCAATGTAGTCCAAATTGGCCAGGGGTAATGGTGATTATTCCATTCGCTTATATTAATACCCCTGTGCTGGTTACCTGTAAAAAACCAAATACCCCATAAAAAAGCATTTACAATTAAATAGGCAATAGCATGATTTTTAAAGCTGGCCCTTTTTTGTGCAATCTCCCAAAGTTCAGGGTCTTTGCCTTCCGGTGCCGGTTGTTGATAATTTGACATAATTTTTAAAGCCCCCTCTATCTCCCCAGAAGGGGAATACATGGAGTAGTTTTTAGCGATGATTAATATTGTTTATTATAAAAGAACTTAAAAAAATACTCCAGTCCGCTTTCCTTCCCTTTCGGGGAAGGGTTGGGATGGGGCCTAAAGGTTATTATTAATTGCGTCCTGTGTTCTGTCGGTCCCAAAACTTAAAAAACATCCTATAAATACAAATCGTTTACTTGGTGGCGTTACCGCTTCCTTACGATTGCCATCAGAAGAATAATTGTATGTGTACACTTGTTTTTGTCCAAATACATTATTAATACCTAACACCCACACTGCAAAGTTTTTTGTATCTTTTTTACCAATGGTGGGCAAATAATTTACACTAAAACTACAGCTGTTGTAATTAATGGTTGTGCCCATATCGGTAAATACATTTTTATTTTGTGTACCATCGTAAGCAATGCGGTAATAGGGCCTGCCGGTTGCAAAATTGTAACTTAAATTAAATTGTGTTTTCCAGGGCAATACAAACTTTTTAAAAACAAAAGCTGCAGTATGCTTTGCAGCAAATGATGGCTGAATGGACGAAGGGAAATTTATAAAATCTCTTTTAGTATCTAAGTAAGAATAAGAGATCCAGTAGTCAACAGTTTTAATAGTTTTTTTATCTCTCCAAAAAACTTCAAACCCTTTTGCAAAACCATTGCCGTTATTGTTTGCAGCAACTTCACGGCCATTAGAATTGTAGCCGGTTTTATACAAATCATCATATTTTTTATAAAACATTTCCATGCGTAATGTTTGTACACCGGTTAACAGTTGGTATTGTAAAATGTAGTGTGCCGCTTTTGAAAAGTTAAGTAATGTGCTGGCAGGTAAATATTTTCTTTCGGGGTTTTGGTAAAAAATTCCATACGCAAAACCTGCAGAACTGTATTTGCCCAACTGGTAAGCTAATGATGCCCTTGGCGCAATATTCCATTTATCTAACAATTGAGAATGCTCGGCACGTACACCCAATTTTGCTGCTAAGGAGTTGGTAATATAAATATCCGATTCGCCAAAGCCTGCTACCATGGTTTCTTTGATAGTTTCATTAAACTTTGTACCATCATATAATGTATAAGCCGATTTTTCGTTGCTGACACTTACTTCGGTACCAAAACGAACAGCACTTAAACCGCTTAACTTTTTATCCAGCACAATCCTGTTTTGAAAAAAATTGCCTTTTGTACTTAAAGAAAAGTTTTTGAACGCATAAAATGCCGGAGTAGTAATAGTTTGTTTTACGTTGGCAGCATTTTGCAATTCGTTTTCTATATCATCTTTATTATTACTGAATGATGCGCCAACATTTATCTTCCACCTGTTTTTTAAATTTTGCTTATAGCTGATGTTGTGATACTGGTTTAAATTTTGTAATGTAAAAGCATCCTTCATACTAACCGAATCAATATCGCCGGTGCGGCTGCCTACATCGGTTTTGCTTATATAACTGTATAATTTTATTATACCACCCTTCTTTGTTTTAAAACGAAAGTTAGCATCTCCATCAAGTATAACCGGAATTTTAAAATAATCCTGCCGCTGTTTTATTACATTAAATGCCAGTACCAGATTGGTATAGTTTGCACTAAAGCCCCAGCTGCTTTTTTTATTTTTTGCCAAATGCTGTATGCCTCCGCCAACACCAACCACACTGGCTCCAAAATCTGCTTCGCTTTTTTCTGGTAAATCTTTACTTTCTAAAATAAGTGCCGATGATAAAGCCTGGCCATACAAAGCTGAGTAACCACCTGTACTAAAAACTGTACCCTTAAACAAAAACGGATTAAACCTTCCACGCTGTGCAATGCCGGGTGTGCCACTGTAAAAAAAGTTATTTACCTGTGTGCCGTCAATAAATATTTTACTTTCTGTTGCTGTGCCGCCTCTTACAAATAAACCTTCGCTTTCGCCAACCTGCTGGGCACCGGGCAAAGATTTAAAGGCACTTGTTACATCGCCGTTGGCACTTGGTGTAGTTACAATATCTATATCAGTTAATACAGCACCTTTCTTTTTATCGCTTGCTTCAAATGAGCCTGCTGATATTACAACTGCTTTTAAATCCGTTATTAGCTCTTTTAATAATACAGGAATGGTTATGTCGGTAGAATTAATGGTTACTTTTTGCTCAAACGTCCGGTAACCTGATGAGCTGCCTTCAATAATCTGCTCTCCTTTTTCGGTTGTGGTAAAAGAAAAGCTACCAGATGAATCTGTTGTAGCCCCATCGTAAGTATTTTTTAAAACTACACTTACACCAGCCAATGCTTTATTCTTATTATCTACTGCCTTTCCACTAATTTTTATCTGACTTTGTGCCGATAAAAAATTTAGAGTTAGTAATAAAGTAAACAACTTTTTCATTCTTCCTAATTTTACACAAACGTAAAGTAGTTTATTTTATAAACCAAATATTTTAAAGAAATAATTTTTAGTTAACATGGGATAAATAAGGTTTTAATCTGTCAAAATTATCTCATAACTATTTGCTTATCAATAAATTGAATCTGATTTAAAGTCCGACCCTTAAACCTAAAATTCACCCATAACTTATCAACATAGCCCAAAATATATTTTTTTATGTGGCCGTAAATTGTAATTTAGCAATAGAATTTAATGGGTTAGTAAGTATAAAGGGCTGTCAGAAATGATAGCCCTTTTACTTTTTAGTTGTTCCCGCTGATTGCGCAAATACTGCAGATTAATTTTCTATCTATTTTATCTTTTATAATTTTTTTACAAAAGTTTTAAACACAAAATCTAAAATCATCAATCTTTAATCAGCATTATCTTTACAACATGAGTAAAACTAAGTCGGCATTTTTTTGCCAGAGCTGCGGATACGAAAGTGCAAAGTGGTTAGGTAAATGCCCGAGCTGTAATAACTGGAATACTTTTGTGGAAGAAGTAATTGTTAAAGGCAACGATAAAAAAGAAAAAGATGAATGGGCAGATTATAAAAGAGATGGTAAAATAAAAACCATTTCCATTAACGAAGTTAGCAGCGCCGAAGAAAAAAGAATTATCACAACTGATACAGAATTAAACCGTGTGTTAGGCGGTGGAATTGTTTTAGGAAGTATTGTTTTAGTTGCCGGCGAACCGGGCATTGGTAAATCAACTTTGTTTTTACAAATTGGTTTAAACCTTAAAGATGTGGTTACATTATATATAAGCGGAGAAGAAAGTGAACAACAAATAAAAATGAGGGCCGACCGTGTAGGAATTAGAAGTGAAAACTTTTATTTACTTACCGAAACCAATACACAAACCATTTTTCAGGAGATAAAAAAATTAAAACCGCAATTGGTTATTGTAGATTCGATACAAACATTGCAATCGCCATTTGTAGAAAGCGGACCAGGAAGCGTAAGCCAGATTAGAGAAACTGCTGCCGAAATGCAACGCTTTGCTAAAGAAACCAACACACCTGTTTTTTTAATTGGCCACATTACTAAAGATGGCAACATTGCCGGGCCAAAAATTTTAGAACACATGGTAGATACGGTATTGCAGTTTGAAGGCGACCGACATTATGCTTACCGCATTTTACGTACTTTAAAAAATCGTTTTGGTTCTACTGCAGAGTTGGGCATTTACGAAATGACCGGCGAAGGCATGAGGGCTGTAACCAACCCCAGCGAAATTTTAATTACGCAAAAAGAGGATGCCTTAAGCGGCATTGCCATTGCAGCAACTATTGAAGGCATGCGGCCATTGCTTATTGAAACACAGGCATTGGTTACTCAAAGCGTTTATGGTACGCCGCAACGTACGGTGAGTGGTTTCGACCTGCGACGTTTACAATTATTATTAGCCGTGCTGGAAAAACGTGGTGGTTTTCATTTTGGGGTAAAAGATGTTTTTGTAAATATTGCCGGTGGTTTAAAAATTGAAGACCCTTCTATTGATCTGGCAATTGTGTGTGCCTTGCTGAGCAGCTACGAAGATGTGCCGCTGCACCACCACACTTGCTTTGCAGGCGAAGTGGGTCTAAGCGGAGAGATAAGAGCAGTAAACCGTATTGAACAACGCATTGCC
>NZ_JANMUN010000192.1:0-2859 GCF_031391665.1 Ferruginibacter sp. | reverse complement strand
TTGTACTGACTGATTACATTTACCGGTTCCATACAAGCCGCTCTCATATCTTTCATGTGTACGTATTCCATATCACGGTCAACTTTTAATTCTATACGCACTTTTATTTTATCACCTACTTTTAATAAGGCGCCATCTTGCAGGGCAACCAATGTTGGGCCTTTATCGGTATTGCGTTCCATAAATAATTGCTTCTTTAATTTTAAAGGTGTTGCTGCGGAAGTTATTTTATCAAGATCTTGAAAGTATTGCCAGTAAACAGAACCCCAGCCCCCCTGCCCCCCCGAAGGGGGGATTGCAGAACCTGATGATTTTGCGGATACTGTAATATTCCCCATAGCCGGATTTACTTTAGCTCCTTCAATCTGTTTTTTGAAATACCCTGTACCTGCTTCTGTTTTTGAATCAGTACTTTTAAATGAGACTTTGCCCAGTGTTATCTCAATATGAGGTTCACTTTCTAAAATTGAAGACTGCAGAGTTCCCCCTTCGAGGGTTAGGGGGCTTATTAATAACGCATAACATGCTTCAGCAGTAGCTTTGGTGGTTTTCCAGTTTTGGGTTTGCTTTTGTTTTAGCAACCAGGTTTTTAAATCGTCAACGGTAGTGTTGTTCTTTTCAATATCACTGAATGCTTCAATCATCATCGCCTGGCTTTCTATTGGTGCCTGCTGCCAGTAATAGCCGCCGTTAGTCCACTCTTTCCAGTACATGCCCATCTCTTCTTTAACAATGGCATTTTCTTTTAATGATTTAAGAATGGCTTTTGGTGTCACTTCGTCTTTAGTGCGGTGCAATACCAACGCAATCATGGCCTGCATATATTTACTGTTGCTGAGCCAGTATTTTTTTGCCTGTCCGTTATAATAATTGTAAGCGGTTTGTGATGCAGTTGCAATTTTATACTCCCCAAAAAAACTACGCATGTACAAATACTGAATTTGAATATCGCTTAAATTATCATTGCTTAATTTAGATTTTGAGCGGATCAAATTATCGTAATCTTCTTTTATTTTTTTATCCAGATAAACAATGGCTTTATCTGCAACCGGTTTTATTTTTTGATAACTGTCACCGGTTAATGAATTTAATTTTCTCAAATGGCCAATGCCGGTGATGATGTATTGTGTAATGTAACGGTCATCTGGACCGCCTTTAAACCAAACAAAACCACCGTTGCTGCTTTGCATATCCTTTAGCTTGTTAAACTGCTTATCCATTTCGCTGCTCATCTTCACCATATCAAACAACAATGCAATATTTTTCTTTTGTTGATTTTCATTCAGTGCATCCATTACCCACGGCGTTTCCTGCAACAGGGCTGATTTTAATTCTTCATTTTTTTGCAGGTTGGAAAGTAATGCAGCGGTATCAACAGTCTTCCATTTTTCAAATACCGTTTTAATTTTTGGCATGCTGTTACTGATATAAGTTGCCAAAACGTTTGCATAATAACGGTTAAAAGTTTGCTCGGCACATTCGTAAGGATATTCCATTAAATAAGGTAATGCCTGCACGGCATACCATGCAGGGTTGCTGGTGTATTCAACTGTTAGTGCATGATGAGACAGGGTTGTACTGCTGCCACTGTTTAATAATTTATCAAACTGAAAAGTTTTTGTGGTTTGATTACGCAAATTTATCGGCAATGATTCTGTAACCAGCATGCGATTGGTTAAAACAGGCAGCGCCATTTTTTCACCATCACTTGCGTTGGAAGTTTTTGCAATGATGCGGTACGTCATTGCGCTGTTAAAATTAAACGGCACTTCCATCGGAAATTTTACTGCAAAACTTTGCCCTGCTGCAACGGTAAAATATTGCGTGGGAAAAACATTTTTAAACCAGCCATCTACCGGTTTGTTGGTGGCGGCATCCAATAATTCTAATTGTGCGGTGCCGGTTACTTCTGCTTCGCCAAGGTTTACAATTTTTGCACTGAACTCCATGGCATCGCCTTCACGTAAAAAGCGTGGTGCATTGGGTTGTACCATTAATGGTTTTTGTGTTACCAAAGTTTTTTCGCTGTAGCCGCTTGCTAAATCTTTGGTATGTGCCATTGTCATCAGTTTCCATTTGGTTAATGCTTCAGGAATGGTAAATTCAAAACTGGTATTGCCCTCGGCATCTGTTCTTAAATCAGGAAAGAAGAAAGCAGTTTCGTTAAAGTTTTTGCGGATTTGGATGGCATCGTTGTTATTAGCAGATTTATCTTCTTCATTTTTTTTAAGACGCTCCCCATTCACAAACATTTCACCTTGATCACTTTCTTTCCATTTTTTAGTTGACATACTAAATGTAAGACCTGATTGAACTCCTGACGAATCAGACATTTGAACTGCAACACCACGTGACATAGCGGGTGCTGCAAACCTTACACTGGCATTCATATCATGAGAAAAATAGCCTTCAGTTAAATTGCCATTTGGCTCAATAAAAGCCAAATAATCGTAACTTTTATTGTAAACTCCTCGATATTTTTCTTCTGCTTCATTATACTCTTCACTCTCCACTTTTTCAAATCCATTCTCTTGCCAGCCAATCGTATTGTATAAAGATGGCCAGATATTTATCCTGTTCCAGCTATGCGGTTTAAACTGGTCTAACGATGCATCGTACATGCCGGCCAACATTTCTGCGGCAACTTTTTCTCCTTTGTTGCCGGTAATTTTTACCGTCCATTTTTCGTTGGCGCCGGGTAATAATTTATCTCTGAATGTGGAGTAAGTAATATTTAATTCTTTATTGCTCCAGGGAATATCAAAACTTTCGCCACCTTTGTAAATGCGGTTGTGTTGTACAAATGCATAACTCATGGCCATACCCCCACGGTCTTGTTCTCCCGCTGATTCCGCAAAT
>NZ_JANMUN010000106.1:0-7247 GCF_031391665.1 Ferruginibacter sp. | reverse complement strand
CCAAAGTTTACACTCTTGGCTTTGTAACGCATTTCTTTGGTTACATCTTTTTCTTCTACATTAAAAACTTTTGCAGCAGTTGCGGTATGAATATCTTTTCCTGTTGTAAAAGCTTCGCACATATTTACATCACCACTAATGGCAGCTACAATACGTAATTCAATTTGAGAATAATCGGCAGAGATCAATACATGGTCTTTATCTCTTGGTATAAATGCTTTTCTAATTTCTCTGCCCCTGTCGGTACGTACCGGAATATTTTGGAGGTTGGGGTTGTTGCTGCTCAATCTGCCTGTAACTGCAACTGCCTGTGCGTAGGATGTATGTACACGACCTGTTTTTTTATTTATCATCAACGGTAACGCATCTACATAAGTGGATTTTAATTTGGTGTACTCCCTGAAAATTAAAATATCATCTACAATTTTATTTTGCGCTGCTAATTTTAATAACACCTCTTCGCCTGTAGCGTATTGACCAGTTTTTGTTTTTTTTGCTTTGGGATCTAATTGTAATTTATCAAACAATACTTCGCCCAATTGTTTAGGACTGGCCAAATTAAAACGAACGCCGGCTTGTTTATAAACACTTTCTTCGGCAATTTTAGCTTCTCTTTCTAATTCTTTACTGTAATCATTTAAAAAACCTTCGTCAATTCTTATGCCTTCAAATTCCATGGCGGTTAATACTTTTACCAATGGATTCTCTACTTCATAAAAAACTTTTTCTACTTCCTTTTCTTTTAATTGCGGGAGAAAAATATTTTTTAACTGTAAAGTAATATCTGCATCTTCTGCAGCGTAATCTTTTATTTTTTCTGCTTCTACATCTCTCATGGTGCCCTGCCCCTTTCCTTTTTTGCCAATCAATTCTTCAATGTGTACGGGCTCGTAACCTAAATATTTTGCACTTAATGCATCCATATTTCTTTTGCCATCGGGTTCAATTACATAATGCGCCAGCATGGTATCAAATATATTGCCGGCTAATTCAAAGCCATACCATTTCAGCATCAGCATATCGTACTTTAAATTTTGCCCAACCCAAGTGATTTTTATGTTACCGAATATTTCTTTAAAGTTGTTTAATAATTTAATGCAGGCTGCTTTATCTGCAGGGCAGGGCACATAATAACCTTCGGCAGGTTTTATCGAAAAACTTAAACCCACTAACTCTGCATCGTTAGCATCAATGCCGGTAGTTTCAGTGTCAAAACAAATTTGTGTTTCGTTAGTTAGTTTATTGGTTAATTGGTTAATTAGTTCATCGGTGTTAACGAGTATATAATTGTGTGGTGTGTTGTTAATGTTTTTGTCTGCAACCATCAAGCCTTCTTCCAAACCGCCGTCGGGGCTTGCGGCCGCCAGCGGGGTTGGCTGCGGCTGCTCAATAACGTTACCAAATAAATCCATTTGTGCTGTAGGTGCTTTTTGCACTTTTGGCTTTTCTGCATTGGTATGGTTCCATACTTCGGCAGTTACATTTATGTCATCGCCTAAAACCCTTTTACCTAAAGTTTTAAATTCCAGTTCTTCAAAAATTTCTTTCAATACCTCTTTGTTCATTTCTTTAATGCGGAAATTCTCTTCATGAAATTCTGCTGTGGGTACATTGGTAATAATGGTTGCTAATTTTTTACTCATTACTGCAAGGTCTTTTCCGGCCCTTACTTTTTCCCCAATGGAACCTTTTATTTTATCGGCATTATGTAAAATATTTTCTAAGGTTTCGTATTCGGCTAAAAGTTTTGCAGCAGTTTTTTCTCCCACACCTTTTATACCGGGTATATTATCTACGGCATCTCCCATCAATCCTAAAATGTCAATTACCTGGCTTACATTCTTTATGCCCCATTTTTCGCAAACTTCTTTTGGCCCCATTATTTCAATAGTACCACCCTGGTAAGGTGGTTTATAAATTTTAATATTTTTGCTAACCAATTGTCCGTAATCTTTATCTGGCGTTACCATAAAAACTTCGTAGCCTTCTTTTTCTGCCTGTTTTGCCAATGCACCAATTACATCATCAGCTTCGTAACCATCAATGGCAATTACAGGAATATTAAAACCTTCAATAATTTTTTTTATATCCGGTACGGCCGATAAAATATCTTCAGGCGTTTCCTGCCTGTTGGCTTTATAATCTGCAAAATCGGTATGGCGTTCGGTGGGGGCATGCGTATCAAAACACACGGCCATGTGCGTTGGGTTTTGATTTTTTATAAGATCGATCAATGTATTGGTAAAACCAAATTGTGCATTGGTATTTCTTCCTTTACTTGTAATACGTGGATTACGAATTAAAGCATAATAAGCCCGGAATACCAGTGCAAACGCATCTAATAAAAATAATTTTTTTTGCATGGCGTAAAGATAATAATTTCTCTATGCTGATGACAATTAGATATTAGCCTTCGACAGAAATCGCAAAATAAATTTTTAAGGGAAGTTAATATGATCGCTTAAATACTATGCTCCAATAAAAGTTCAATAAAGATGAGTTGTACAAGAGTACCCCGAATGCTTTCGGGATAACCTGTGCCACTGAAGTTGAACAAAGAAATATTAGCCGGACTGAAAAATAAAAAAGCCGCCTCATTACAAAGCGGCCATTGGGTTAGTAAGAAAACTATTTTTATAATGCGGTGATGTAAAATTTTTCTGTATTTCTTTCACTGGTTTTTTCAAAGCTTATTCCATCGTTGGTAACAGAAGTAATATCCCAGTATTTATTTAAGCCATTAAGTACGGCATTGGAGTTTTTAAAATGGATGGTTATTTTTTTAGAGATATTATCTTCTATCCAGTGGCCGGTAAAACTAACACCATTTTTTACAGCAGTTACGCTGCCGGCTTTATTAAAAGTAAAAGTATAATCTTTAAAATCGCAGGTGTTATCGGTATTAATATTACTAAAGCAATTCACCTTCCAGGTGCCTTTGGTTACTAATGGCGTTATTGATTCGGAAACTGCCAGTTTATCTATGCTGGTGCAGGCGGCAAAATAAATGATAACACAGCATTTTATTGCAAACAGGAGTAAAGGTTTTTTCATTTATCAGGATATTATCAGGTTTAACAGATTATATAACAGAAAAAGAACCTTTTTTATTGTATGTGTTAAAAAATTAAAACCGGGTTTCTAAGTAAGCCGGTAACATTGCCCGCCAGGTTGGCCAGTCGTGTTTCCATTCTTTGCCCCATACATCCAGTTCGTAATTAATGCCTTTACCGTATAAAACCGAGGCGAATTTACCCGATGCATCCGGGTCTTCATAATCGCCGCTGCCGGTGAGTATATGAATATGATTGCTGCTGCGTATTTGTTCCAAAACTCCGTGGTCGGTTAGGTTGGGAATGTAATGTGATGGTGAATTAAAATACACCTGCTCATCATAAAAGCCTTTGGTGTATTCTGTAAGATCGTACACGCCGCTCATGGCAATTACACCATTAATTAAATCGGGGCGTTTTAAAAAAAGATTCATGCTGTGCAGTGCGCCAAAAGATGCACCGCAGGTAATTATGGGTGTTTCGTTTGAAGTGCTGTTTTTTATAAACGGAATTACTTCGTTATAAATATAATGGTTAAACTGGTTGTGGCGGATGGCTTTATGCTCGCCCTGCATGTTGTTATTTAACCAGCTTTCGTTATTAATACTGTTTACTGAAAATACTTTTACTTTTCCGCCATTAATATAAGGTGCCAATGTATCCATCAGCTGAAAGCGTTCGTACTCCAAATAATCGGCTGCGGCTGTGGGTACCAGTAATAATGCAAAACCATAATCGCCATAACTGGCAATGGGCATTTCTTTTTGTAAAGCGGGGCTAAACCAGCTGGTAAGTTCTCTCTTCATATTAAAAGTTTATATTTGCACAGGCTTTGTAAAAATAATTACCTGAACTTGAAATTATGAAATCTGTACGATGTTTTGCAACATCTGATAAAATTAAAATCAATTAAAAAATAAATAATAATCCCTTTGTAAACTAAAACCAAGCTACAATACATGAAAACGAAATTTGTATACCTTTTTATATTATCCGTTATTTTATTTTCCTGCCAAAAGGAATTTAGCCTTGAAGCTGGTGTTACCAATACCGCTGAATTTACATTTGATGGTGCCCCCGCAGCCTGTACCCAGCCAACAATAAATGGCGCTTATATGGAAGGTATTGCTTTAAGTGCTGCTAATACAGTTACTATAGCCGTTACGGTAACCAAAGTTGGGTCGTATAATATAGTTACCAACGCTACCGGTGGAATTAGTTTTAATGGTACGGGCACTTTTACAGCATTAGGTACCCAAACTATTGTATTAACAGGTTCTGGTAAGCCGGTTGCAAGTGGGGCTTATAATTTTACACCAGGCACTACTGGTTGTAGTTTTACCATTACCGTTGCAGCTGCTGCACCCCCTGCAACTTTTACTTACACCAGTGTTTCAGGAGTGTGTACAGCACCACTGATAAATGGTACTTATACAGCTGGCACCGCATTAACTTCAACCAATACAGTTACATTGGGTGTAAATGTTACTGCAGGCGGCAGCTATTCTGTTAACACTAATCCGGCAAATGGGGTTACGTTTTCCGCATCGGGTTTACTGGCTGCCGGGGCACAAATTATTATCCTTACAAGTACTAATACACCAACCGCAGCCGGCACTTTTAATTATACCCCTTCAGGCGGGTGTAGCTTTCCCGTTACTTATGCACCGGCAGGTGGTGGTACCGGAACTAATTTTTTAAAATGTAAAATTGATGGTGTTCTTACCAATTTTAATACAGGTTTGCAGGCAATAAATATACCGCCACCTGCAGGTTTTCCTTCAAATATTTCTATACAGGGTAAAATTTCAGATATTGCAGGTGGTGTTCAGGAATTATGGGTAGCAGTTCAGGATCCTACCTCAGTTAATACAGGAGCTTATCCTAATGTTACATTTGGTACAATTTTAGACAGGGGGTGCATTGTTGGGTATTATCCAACCGGGTTTCCTAACATCTATTTTGGCGGGTCTGCAATTAGCAGCAATACATTCACAGTTAATATCACATTGCGTACTGCCACCCGAATTGAGGGTAATTTTGCCGGAACCTTATATGATCAAAATGGCTCCAGCCTTACTGTAAAGAAGATTATTGATTCCGGTTCTTTCAGTGTAGGATTTTAAGTTCGGGCTGATAGTGGTTTTAGCAACTACAGCACCCCTTCCTTAATCTCTATCCACAATTCCCTGTAGCATTTTGCCGCATAACTGCTGTTAGCAAATTCCATAATGGGTGCTTTGTGTACGCCCATTTTTTCTACATCAGATAAATAAGGGATATAATTTTGGAAAAAGCGTTTGTCTTTATACAACTCTTCCATTATTTCGTTGTGCATGTTTTTACGCAGATCGGCCATGGTAAAAAAGCACATCATCTTACTAATGTCCAAATCTTTTTCTTTAAAATAATCTTTTACCATATTGTAAGTACGGATAGATAAAGTAGTGGGAATAACCGGCATCAGCACAATATCTGCTGCATTAAAAATATTTTCGCTGAGCGCACTAAAGCCGGGGTGGCAATCAATAAAAACAAAGTCGTATTCTTTTTCTAATTGTTTCAACACCCCTTTCAAACGGTTTTTGTTGCCTTTCATTTCTTCCAGCATAATGTCAAAACTCCGGGTGTTGCTGTCGGCAGGTATTACATCCAGCAATTCAAAATCGGTACTCATTATGGCACTCTCCAAATCGGCATCTTTGGTAATTAATTTTTTAATGCCGGGATGCGTTTTGGGTTTTGCTTTATAATAAAAAGAAGAGGAACCCTGTGGGTCAATATCCCACAGCAGGGTTTTAAAACCATCGGCAGCAGCTAAGTAAGCAAAGTTTACACAGCTGGCGGTTTTACCTACGCCGCCTTTAAGGTTGTAGAGGGCAATTGTTGTCATATAAGAATGATTTATACGTAGTAAGATAGGGATTTTAAAAAATATTTGGTAAGAATCTAAAATTTATTTTACTTCGTGTTTAATTAACACTAACTAAAATGAACGAATTACAACAATACCCGAGGCCGTCAGTAACGGTAGATTGTGTGGTTTTTGGTTATGATGGTAATGCCATATCAGTTTTGTTGATTAACCGAAAAGAAGCACCTTTTAAAAATATGTGGACTTTACCGGGTGGCTTTTTGTTTTTAGAGGAAACTGCAGAAGAGAGTGCCCAAAGGATATTAAAAAAAAAACCGGGTTGAATAATCTTTTTTTAGAGCAGCTGTACACTTTTGCCGATGTGCAGAGAGACCCGAGGGGAAGGGTAATTTCTATTGCCTATTATACTTTGGTAAACCCAAAACTTTTTAATTTGGTTTTAGGCGATGCGGCAACAGATATAAAATGGTTTGATGCTAATAAAATCCCTAAAACCGGTTTCGATCATAAAGAAATAATTAAAGGGGCATTAAACAGGTTGAAAGCAAAAGTTACTTATCAGCCCATAGGATTTGAATTGCTGGAGAAACAATTTACACTTACCGAAATTCAATTTTTATACGAAGCCATTTTACAACGGCCGATTGATAAAAGAAATTTTAGAAAGCGCATGCTGGAAAGTAAAGTAATAAAAGCAACAGGCGAAAAACGCACCGGTTTAAAAAACAGGGCACCGGAATTATTTGAATTTGATGAACAGCAATATAAAAAATTAGTAAAGGAAGGATATCAGTTTAAAATTTAAAAACAACGTTATGAAAGTATTACCCTTATTATTAAAAGATGGTTATAAAGTAGGCCATAAATTTCAATACCCCGATGGAACAACTTTGGTGTACAGCAACCTTACACCACGTAAAGCAAGAAATGAAGCTGTGAACGAAATAATATTTTTCGGCCTGCAATATTTTGTAAAAGAATATTTAATAGAACAGTTTAACGATAATTTTTTTAAGGCAGATAAAAAAACTGTTATTGAAAGATATAAACGACGAATAGAAAATTATTTAGGCAAAGATGCCATTACTTATAACCATATTGAAGCATTGCATGATTTAGGTTACTTGCCTTTAGAAATTAAAGCCGTGCCCGAAGGAAGTTTAGTGCCCATGAGAGTGCCAGTATTAACTATTAAAAATACGCAACCCGATTTTTTTTGGTTAACCAATATGCTGGAAACATTAATGAGTGCTATACTTTGGAAGCCGGTAACATCTGCCACCACAGCTTTTCAATATGCAAAAGAATTTACTAAATAT
>NZ_JANMUN010000025.1:0-11916 GCF_031391665.1 Ferruginibacter sp. | reverse complement strand
AATGCAGGGGCCCTGCTGCTGGGGTTAGCAATAATAGATGAATAAAGTGTATTAGAAAAATTTGTAGGTATTCCTGGATTAGCTGTGTTGCCATCTTCACCTAAATTCATTAATCCCACTACATCCCTTGTGTCGGTAGTTACACCATTTCTATTAGTTACCCAAACTTCCATTCTCAAAATTTGTATGGGAGCAATTACCGCAGGTAAATTTTGCATTACCTTATTATAATTTGCCCTAAAATACTGTGCCGCTAAAAAGTGACGGTTCTCTTCGTACTCATCTGCCTTTACTTCAAATTGCTGCGATGATGAGCCACCCTGTAAATTAGCAGATTGCCGTTGCGATTTTTGATTGGCTAATACTGTGGTGATAAATAATTTACCAAACTGCAACTGTGTTTTTACACCAAACAATTGCTGGGCTCCCGGTATTAATGTACTCCGGCTGGGGAAGGAAACATTACCCAGTTCAAAACGTTTTATTATTTCATCATCAAGGCCGGTGTAATCTAATTTCAACTGATTATCCTGCCCAAAATTGGCCAGGGTATTATAACTGATAGGAAATTTTAATTTGCCGCCAATATCTGCATTTACATTCAGCTGCGCCTGCATGTCAAAATCAAAACCACCGTTCTTTCTTGCTCTTTCCGGTAAGGTAGGGTTTTTAATATTTTGCCCCTGGTAACCTGCGGTTACGTTAACATTGCCCTGCGGTGTAATATTTATTTTGCCATTACCAAACAGCCGGTTAAATAACCCATCGTAGATTGATAATTTAGGTTTTACTTTTCCCCTGTTGAGTATGCTGGTGGTATTGGCCCTTTTTTTAAAATAATCAATTTCCATTTGCCTGCCCCTCATTTGCCAATACTCTTCGGATGAATAAGAAGTGGGTGTGCGGTAATATTTGTTACCAATTTTTTCGTAAACGATATAACGCTTTGTTTTAGCATCGTAAACTATGGAATCTTTAAGGTTGGAAGGATTTTTTAAATCGTAAGTGCTGCGCTTTGAATTGGAAACTGCATCTCCCCTTCTGTCCTGAATGGGAAAAACAAGTTTAGTATTACCTTTTGGCGAAGTGGTATCCTGAAAAAATAAAGGAGATTTTAAATTATACGGGTTTGCCGAAACTTTGTTTACAGCAACTATTGCCACTACAACTGACAGTATCCCACAGCAAATTATTTTCGGAAAAATTTTTCTGATAAGCAACATCCAATAAATCAATTAACGTAGAATTCTGTCAAATGGTTTTTAAGGCTTTTTTTAATAAATCTTCTAATTTAGATACAGATGGTTCTGCAAGGGTAACTTTTTGGATGGCTTGCTCTGCCTGCTGCCTTGATATGCCAAGGGCAACTAAAGCATTTAACGCATCCTGTTCCAAACTATTGCTCCAATTAGGTGAAATAGTTTCGTTTAATGATTGTTTACTTAATTTATCTTTTAACTCCAGCACCAAACGTTCTGCAGTTTTTTTCCCTATCCCTTTGACACTCTCCAGCAACTTTACGTTGCTTTGCACAATTGCCCTGCTCACTTCTTCGGGTTTTAATGAGGACAGCATCATCCTTGCAGTAGCTGCTCCAATGCCCGAAACTCCTATCACTAAAAGGAAGATTTCTTTTTCGGCCTTTTCAAAAAACCCATACAGCACATGCCCATCTTCTTTTACCTGCAAATGTGTAAACAGTTTTCCCTGATCGAGATTTTGAATATGCGAATAGGTGTTTAAGCTGATATTTACTTCGTACCCCACGCCGTTAACATCTACATAAACCTGTGCCGGTGTTTTATCAATAAATTTTCCCTGCAGATATGCGTACATTACTCTGTTACGTATTAGGCGTTATTAAGTTACGGGTTAAGTAATACCACACTTTACTGCAATTTGCACAAACCTTTACTTTTACATAGCGAAAATAGGAATTATTTGTGAGGTTGGTTGTTAAAATAACTGTAGCCATTTTTTATGTATTTTTACCCCTAATAATTTATACATTCAACTTACAAAACAAACCCCCTGATTTAAATGCAAAAAATTACTGCTGCTATTACCGCCGTTGGTGGTTATGTACCCGATTATAAACTTACCAACAAGGAATTAGAAACAATGGTGGATACCAATGATGAATGGATAAGAAGCAGAACCGGCGTGGAAGAAAGAAGGATTTTAAAAGGCGAAGGACTGGGCACCAGTGATTTGGCTGTACCTGCAGTTTTAGAATTGTGTAAAAAGCGGGGTATTACACCTGATGAAATTGATTGTTTAATCTGTGCTACAGTAACACCAGATATGGTTTTTCCTGCCACAGCCAATATTATTTGCGATAAAGCCGGGGCTGTAAATGCATTTGGTTTTGATATTGGTGCAGCCTGTTCAGGTTTTTTATATGCTTTAACAACAGGTGCAGCATTTATTGAAAGTGGCCGCTATAAAAAAGTGGTGGTAGTGGGTGCAGATAAAATGAGCAGTATTATTGATTACAGCGACCGGGCCACCTGTATAATTTTTGGTGATGGTGCCGGAGCAGTTTTATTAGAAGCCAATAATGAAGGCAACGGCGTTTTAGACAGTATTTTAAAAAGTGACGGCAGCGGAAGACAATACCTGCATATGAAAGCGGGTGGCTCTGCTAAACCTGCAACTGTTGAAACTGTTTTAGCTAAAGAACATTATGTGTACCAGGAAGGCCAGGCCGTTTTTAAATTTGCTGTAAAAGGTATGGCTGATGTTAGTTATGAATTGATGCAGCGTAATAATTTAACTGCCGATGATATTGCTTGGCTGGTACCGCACCAGGCCAACTTACGAATTATTGATGCTACTGCTAACCGCATGGGATTATCGAAAGAAAAAGTAATGATTAATATTCAAAAATATGGTAACACTACAGCCGGTACTTTGCCACTGTGTTTGTGGGATTGGGAAAAGCAATTGAAAAAAGGGGATAATATTATATTGGCGGCTTTTGGTGGTGGGTTTACATGGGGAGCAACGTGGTTGAAGTGGGCTTATTAGTGTCTAATTTTTTTTTGTAAAAGAACACCAAGTAAGAATGAAAATATGGCACGCTGAGGGGCAGAGATTGCAGGAAATAAAAATGCCCTTTTTCAAGGGCATTTTATATTTTAAAGTTGATAACTGATTACCATCTGCTACCGCCACCGCCACCACGGTTGTTAGAATAACCGCCGCCGCTTCCGCCACGACCGCCACCTGAGTAACCACCACCGCCACCGGTTCTAGCTTCTCTTTCTTTAGCTACAGAAACAGACATTGCTCTTCCTTCTACTTCTTTATTGTTAAGGCCAGCCATTGCAGCTTTTCCTTCTTCGTCGCTACTCATTTCTACAAAACCAAAACCACGGCTTCTGCCAGTTTCCCTGTCTGTAATTACTTTAGCAGAAGAAACTTCGCCATACTGAGAAAATAAATCCTGCAATTCTGCATCGGATGTGTTAAAACTTAAATTTGAAACATAAATGTTCATGATAAAAAAAAATTAAAATAATTAAATAAAATACCTGTGCAATAAGGAGAAAGCAAACTAATAAAGATGGGAAAACTATTAACTGAGAAGATTAAAAAAAATAGAATCTATCAATGCTGTGAGCTAAATGCGATAAAACACAGTGCAAACATAAACTAATAAGCGCACAAAAGCATTTTTATTTTTAGGAAATGCTTTATCAGCTTAACTATCAGTTGCAATAAAGAAATTGACTGATACGTTACTATACTAATTACCAGGCCTTAATTTTATAATCGCTTTCCTTAAAATTATCCATTGGGCAAATAAATTTAATGATATGGAGCTGCCGGGCAGGTATCTTTATTAACTATATTTGTATTAGCAAATTTAAAACTATGAAAAAAGCAATTTTACTTTTATTAATTATCACTGCATTTTCCAACAATAGTTTTTCGCAGGCAAGATATATTATACGTTTAAAAGATAAAGGCACCAGCCCTTACGCTATTGCCAACCCTTCTGCTTTTCTTACCAGCCGGGCCATTCAACGCAGAACGAGGTATAATATAAATATAGATTCGGCAGATTTACCCGTAACACCACGTTATGTTGACAGTATTCGTTTAGCAGGCACAGTTACTATTTTAAATACTTCCAAATGGTTGAACCAGGTAGCTATTCAAACCAATGATGCAGTGGCTTTAGCTAAAATAAATACTTTTCCTTTTGTTTTAAGCAGCAGCCAAATTGCAAATATTAAAGAGACGATCGATATCCCTGTTAATAAACAATTAGATGCTCCTTTCAGTGTCGTTTCTCTAAATCCTCCGGTGCCGCAAAATGTAACGGCTGATTATTACAGCTACGGTCAATCGTACGGTCAGGTGCATATACATAACGGAGAGTTTTTACACAACCGTGGTTTTAGAGGCGAAGGAATGCAAATGGCTGTGCTTGATGCAGGCTTTTTAAATTATTTAACCCTGCCCACTTTTGACAGTGTAAGAAACAACGGACAAATTTTAGGCACCTGGGATTTTGTATCTAATAATGCAAGTGTAAATGAAGACCACCAGCATGGTATGAATTGCCTGAGCACTATTGCTGCAAATATGCCCGGCACTTTTGTCGGCACTGCACCCAAAACTGCTTTTTATTTGTACCGAACAGAAGAAGCAGCAACAGAATATCCTATTGAAGAACAAAATTGGGCAGCCGGCGCCGAGAGAGCCGATAGTTTAGGCGTTGATATCTGTTCTGTTTCCTTAGGTTATTCCACTTTTGATAATGCTGCTTACAACCATACTTATGCTGATATGGATGGCAACACCACCATTATTGCAAAGGCTGCTGATATTGCTGCAAAAAAAGGAATGCTGATTGTGGTGGCTGCAGGTAACGAAGGATCGGGTGCCTGGCATTATATTATTTCGCCTGCAGATGCAGACAGTGTGATGACCATTGGCGCAGTAAATACCAGCGGAGTTGTTGGTGGCTTTAGCAGTTATGGCCCCAGCAGCGATGGGCAAATAAAACCAAGCGTAGCCGCAGTGGGTGTTGGTGCTGTTGTGGCCAGCAGTTCAACAGGGCAACCTATTTTTGGTAATGGCACTTCGTTTGCCTGCCCCAATATGGCTGGGCTAAGTACCTGTTTATGGCAGGCTTTTCCTGAAGTAAATAATATGAACATCATTAATACCTTACAGCAATCGGCTAACAGGGCCGCTAACCCTGATGCAAGAACTGGATATGGTATCCCTGATATGAAAAAAGCTTTTGTGCTGCTGATAAAACAATTGTACACCAGGCAGGCTGCTATTACCAACTGCAGTGCATCTTTACAATGGAATGCAAAAACAGATTCGGTAATAAGTATTGTGGTGGAAAGAAAACTTACTACAGATGCAGATTATATTGCAGTAAATACAAAAACATCTACAGGTGCATTTGCTGCCAGAAATTTTACTTACACAGATGACCTGACAAATATTACCAGCACAGTAATAAAATACCGGCTTAAAATGTTTATTGCTGCCGATACCAGTTTTTATTTAGATTCTATGTCGTTAGCATTTACACCCAAGCCAAATTTTGGGGCTGATAAATCTGTATCCAGATGCAGTGACAGCAGTTTGAATTTAAACAGTTTGTACACCACAACAGGTTTAACTGCCATGTGGACACTAAGCGGAAATGCTGTTGCTAATCCTGCTGCAGTAAATACTCCGGGAACTTATATTTTAACCGGTGTAAATAATTCGGGTTGTTCCGATACTGCATCAGTTGCTGTAAATTTTATTGCCAAACCAAATCTTGGTACAGATAAAACCGCAGGCAAATGCCCTGACAGCAGTTTTAATTTAACCACACAATACACTACCACAGGTTTAACTGCAAACTGGACGATTGGTGGCGCTGCAGTTACAACACCGGCAGCAGTTACAGCAGCAGGAACTTATCAACTAATTGTAATTAATTCTTCGGGGTGCAGCGATACTGCATTGCTCACTTTAAATAATAACCCACAATTTTGCCAGCCTGTAATTTTTAAAGACAGCATTACTGCTATTGGCCCCAACCCTGTAACTGATAAGCTTAATGTGATTGTTACAAAAAAAGATGCAGTGAAAATTGAAATTTTTGTGCATACCAACTGGGGACAAAAAATTTACAGTTCAGTAAATCAGCACAGCCCCGGTAAAAAAATATATCAAATACCTATGAGGCAAATGGCCGCAGGTATTTATTATGTAACCGTATTTGTGAATGATAAAAAAGAATTGATAAAAAAGATTGTGAAGCGTTAGCCATTTTTAAAAACAGCCACAAACATAGAGTCGGCTTTTTTATCGTAACCTTTTAATAATTCCGTTTGCAGCAATTGCAGGTGGAATTTTTCTTTTATAAATTCTGCTACCTCTTCATTTTCCTTTTTAAAAACAGAGCAGGTAATATAAAAAAGCAACCCGTCTTTTTGCAGGTAAGAAATTACATTGGATACAATTTGTTTTTGCCGCTGTACATACACATCAATAATGGCGGGTTTAAAATAAAAAAGATTTTCGGGTGTACGGCTCCAGGTGCCGCTGCCGGTGCAGGGTGCATCGCAAATAATCATTTGGTAATTATTTACAGCCGGCGATTTTTCTGTACCCTTTGCTGTAATATCAGGAAATTGAAATCCAACAGTATTTAAATCTCCCAAAAAATAATTATAATCTTTTATACCGGCTTTGGTAAACCGCTGGTGAAGGTTTAGTAAGATAGTAAGTCTTACATCCGACACCGTTAGCTGCACATGCCTTTTTAAAATATCAAATAATAATATTGATTTACCACCGCTTGCGGCACAGCAATCCCAAGCGGTTACCGGCTTTTTTTTATCCACTACAAAATCTTTAAGGTAATTAAATACCTGCTGTGAATTATAATCCTGTATCACGGCTTCCCTGTCTGCGGCAACTAAACCATCTAATTTTGTGGCGTTGGATAAGGCTATACAATCTTCATCAATTAATGCCAACGGAATTTTTGCTTTTTGCAATTTATCTACCAGCATATTTTTTTTATGCGGCCTTATCCTTAAAAAAAGTTTAGGCTGCTTTAAAAAAGATTCAGAAAATTTTGGAAAATTTATTCCTGCAGAAAGTTCTTCTTTATACGCAAATATTTTTTTTGCAGGAAAATTAATAAGGTCAATTTTTTCTGCCACCGGTTTGGCAATCCAATCGTCCCATTCGGGGTAAAAAAAATGTACAATCTCGTTATGAAACTGTTCGCTTAAAAAAAGGCCTTTTAAAATATTAAGGTCATTAATTTCTTCTGCTGCCCTGCCCAGCCTGAAGTAACTGTAGCATAAGGAAGCAATGTGCTTTCTGTCGGTAGAGCCAAATTTTTTTTGAGTGGAAAAAAACTTTTTTAAGTATGCGGTAAAGGGTTCTTCGCCATTATATAATTGCAGTATTTTTTTAGCAGTATTTAAATAGGATTGGTAACGCATTTATTGAATTAAGGTTTTCGGATTTAAAATTAACCAACTTAACTTGTAATGCTACTTATTTTTAAAAATCAATTTTAAAAACATGAGCCACAGTTTCAAACTAAAATATATTTACGGCTAACGCCACAATTTAAAACCTTAAATGCTGCATTTAAATTTTTACAACTCCAGCAAACTTTTTACGGGATCTTTTCCAAACAATAACAATGCAGGATTTTCCAGCAACTCTTTTATTCTTACTAAAAAACTAACCGATTCCCTGCCATCAATAATTCTGTGATCGTAACTTAATGCCAGGTACATCATTGGTTTTATTACCACCTGCCCGTTAATTGCCATTGGCCGCTGCAAAATATTATGCATGCCCAAGATAGCCGATTGCGGAATATTAATAATGGGTGTACTCATCATAGAACCAAAAATACCGCCGTTGGTTATGGTGAAAGTTCCACCAGTCATTTCTTCTATAGTTAATTTATTGTCTTTTGCTTTTGTGGCCAGCTCCACCACTTTCTTTTCTATTTCGGCCATGCTTAAACTTTCTGCATTGCGTATAACGGGCACCACTAAGCCTTTTGGTGCACTAACTGCAATAGAGATATCACAGTAGTCGTGATAAATAACATTCTCCCCATCGATATAAGCATTAACCGATGGCCATTCCATTAAAGCATAGGTACAGGCTTTGGTAAAAAAACTCATGAAGCCTAAATTAATGCCGTGGCCTTCTTTAAATTTATCTTTATACTTGGTTCTAATTTCCATTATGGCACTCATATCCACTTCGTTAAAAGTGGTAAGCATGGCCGTAGTATTTTTTGCTTCTACCAAACGGCGGCTGATAGTTTTACGGAGGTTACTCATTTTCTCCGGCCTGTCGTTGCGGCCAAACATTGTAACACCGGGCTTGCGACCAGGATTATTCAATGCTTCCAAAACATCCTGCTTAACAATTTTACCGTTAGAGCCCGTAGCGGTAACCGTTTTTACATCTACTTTTTTATCTGCAATAATTGCGGCAGCAACGGGGCTCGCTTTGGTATCTTTAGCAGGTTCGTTTAGGGGTTTAGGGTCTTCGGTTTTTGCAGGAACGGTTTCTTTTGCTGGTTCAGCCTTTACTCCTTCCGGTTTTGCGGCATCGGTATCAATACTGCAAACTATATCTCCAATTTTTAAAGTATCGCCTTCTTTAGCAATAGTTTTAATTACACCAGCCTGCTCAGCATTTAATTCAAAAGTAGCTTTCTCACTTTCCAGTTCTGCAATTACTTCATCACGGTTTGCATACTCACCATCTTTTTTTAACCACTTTACCAGGGTTACTTCGCTTATACTTTCGCCAACAGTAGGAACTTTAATATCAATAGCCATTTATAAACTCTTTTTTAGTAGTGCAAATTTCGGGGAAAATAAATGATTATGGAAATTGATTTAAAGAAATTAAAAGAGGGAAGAAATCACACTGAGGAGCGGAGACCGCTGAGAAGGCAATTAATATTCAAAATTTCAGACTAACTGTCTTAAAAATATTTTTGCGATGATTTTATTCTAAAATTTTATTAAGCAGTTTTTTTATGCCCCTAAGTAACCTTTTAAAATTTTACACCTCGAAGCCGTTCTTAATTTTGTAATGGCTTTATCTTTTATCTGACGCACCCTTTCACGGGTAAGGTTAAATCTTTCGCCAATATCTTCCAGGCTTAAGGCATGGTCTATACCAATACCAAAGAAAAAACGGATCACATCTTTTTGCCTTTCGGAAAGTGTGCTGAGCGACCTTTCAATTTCGGTTTTTAAAGAGGCATTCAGCACTTCAAAATCGGTACCAATAGCATTGGGGTTTATCATTACGTCCATTAGGGTATTATCTTCTCCATCCATTAAAGGCTGGTCCATACTTACATGCCTGATGCCTGCACCTAATGTTGCCCTTACTTCTTCAATATCCATCTCTAAAAAAGTAGCCAGTTCTTCTGCACTGGGTTCTCTTTCAAATTCCTGCTCCAGTAAAGAATAGGCTTTGCTGATCCTGTTGCTGAGGCCTACTTTATTCAGCGGTAATCTTACAATACGTGATTGCTCGGCCAATGCCTGCAAAATGCTTTGGCGTATCCACCAAACGGCGTACGAAATAAATTTAAACCCTCTTGTTTCGTCAAAACGCTGTGCTGCTTTTATAAGGCCGAGGTTGCCTTCGTTTATAAGATCGGGTAATGTTAATCCCTGGTTTTGATATTGCTTTGCAACAGATACTACAAATCTTAAATTAGCTTTGGTTAATTTTTCCAAAGCACCCTGATCACCATTTTTAATTCGGATTGCGAGGGAAACTTCCTCTTCGGGTGTTATTAATTCTACCTTACCAATTTCCTGTAAATACTTCTCCAGACTCTGGCTCTCACGATTGGTGATAGACTTGGTGATCTTTAGTTGACGCATGCTCATAAGCCTGCTTGTTTTTGGGGGTTAAGTACAGAAAGCGATTTGCGGTTAATGAATTGTTAAAAAAATTTCCGTATTTATTAACGTAATTTATAGTATTTAAAGTATCTCACCAAAAAACTTTTTGTAAAGTTCTGTATGTCAGTAGGTTTAAAAAATGGTTTTCGCAATACAATATGTTAATAAGTATGCTAAAAATAAATGATAAAATATTTTGCCACGGTGATTATTTTGCTATTATTGCATGGTTCAAGGATTTTTAAAAATAAAGAATGAGTAAGAAAGTATTATTTACATTAGAATACCCGGTTAGATGTTCGCCAGGCATATTGTATGAATTTTTAATTACGCCTGCAGGATTGCAGGAATGGTTTGCAGATAAAGTAGATGAACGTGATGGTGTGTACAGTTTTTCGTGGAATGGCACTACTGATAAAGCAGAGTTATTAGAAATGGAAGAAGATAAATTTGTACGCTTTCACTGGCTGCACATGCCCAAGGGAGAATATTTTGAATGGAGCATTGAAAAATCGGAAGTAACCAACCAAACAATTTTGGTAGTAAAAGATTTTGCAGAAAAAAAAGAAATTAAAGATCAGAGCCAGTTGTGGGAATACCAGGTTAAAGACCTTTTTCACCGTATAGGCAGTTAATATTTCAGCAGGTGCAATACATCTGTAAAAGATTTTTCCAGCAACACCTCTATTTCATTCCATTGATGCAACGAAAATTTTGCAGCTACTTTTATAAAGTGCTGTTGTACTATTATTTTTTCTATTTCCGCACTGCTTAGTATGTTTAAGGCTTTAAAGTTATCTTCTTCAAAGTGGTGCTGCCACTCCACTTCATTAATACAGAGGTAAAAATTATTTAGCGGTAAAGCACTGATATTATTTATCAAATTTTGCTGAAACATAGTTTTATATTTACCTGATAAATGCAATGTGCAGCTGAAAAAATTGCCCCACCAAAACATGGTGCGTACGGCAAAAACATTTTCTTTATCAAAGCAGCGTGGGTAATCTAAAATTAAATAAGGCAGCTGCAAATAATTTTCGCCTTTGGCAATTTTTAGAGTGGATGATGTAACGGCGTGGGGCAGCCATTCTTTTTCTGCCATCACTGCAGCTTTCATATCATCTGCAAAATTTGCAAAGAAAATATTTACATTGTCAATTATTTTACGTTTAGTTAAAATCCAGTTAGTGGTGCTTACCAATTGCAGTTCCTCCGCAGAAAGCGTTAATTTTGATTTATCAGTCATAATATCTTTACAATTTACAAATAACTTTTAACAGCAACACCAGGCAAGGCAATGATTAAAAAATTAGATAAACTTATTCTTAAATCTTTTTTAGGGCCGTTTATTGTAACTTTTTTTATTGCTTTTTTTGTTTTGATGATGCAGACCCTTTGGAAGTATATTGATGACCTGGTGGGTAAAGGCCTGGATTTTGTTACTATCGGTGAGTTTTTATGGTTTGCAAGCGCCAGTTTATTAACACTGTCTATGCCCATTGCCATTCTTATTTCTTCTATAATGACGTTTGGTAACCTTGGCGAAAGTTTTGAACTGGTAGCCATAAAATCTGCCGGCATATCCTTATTGCGTTTTATGCGGCCTTTGGTATTTGTGGCTATTTTATTAAGTGGTATTACTTTTTTGTTTGCTAATTATGTTATCCCTTACACCCAATTAAAATTTGTAACCTTATACAACGATATTTTTTATAAAAAGCCTGCCTTTGATTTAAAGGAAGGGGTTTTTTTTACCCATATACCAACTTATGCTATTAAAGTAGGTAAAAAAGATGATGACAATAAAACCATTCGTAATGTGCTTATTTACGAACAAACCAACTCCCTGCAGGATAATTGTATTGTTGCCGAAACTGGTGTAATGAGCGTTTCGGAAGATAAAAAGTTTTTAGAATTTAATTTGCAGAATGGTTACCGCTATACGGAAAGAGGCAATTCCGGCGACTCCTCC
>NZ_JANMUN010000002.1:0-5252 GCF_031391665.1 Ferruginibacter sp. | reverse complement strand
TAAATTTCACCATACGGTGATTGCCCGATAATTTTAGGTTTTGCTATTTCGGGCAAAGAAAATTCCGGAGTTGTAATGGTAACCTGGGCAGTTGCAAATACTGCAATAAAAATAAAAGAACCTGAAACAAAAAATGCTTTCATGAAATTTATTTTCTTAAAGTTAATTAAAATATTTACTTCATTTCATTTTTTTATAAGCATTTATCAGGTTGTTGGTAGATGAATCGTGTGAGCTTACCTCATCATTATTCAACAGCTCCGGTAAAATTTTTCCAGCCAACACTTTTCCCAATTCCACACCCCATTGATCGAAGCTGTAAATATTCCAGATAACACCTTGTACAAAAATTTTATGTTCGTACAAAGCAATTAATTCACCCAAACTAAATGGTGTAATCTCTTTAATTAAAAAAGAATTGGTGGGGCGGTTGCCTTCAAAAACACGGTAAACATCATCATTCTCCGTTCCGTTCATCAATGCTTCGGTTTGTGCAAAAAAATTACTAAGCAATTTTTGATGATGATCTGCAATTACATTATGACTTATGGCAGGCGCAATAAAATCGCAGGGAATAATTTGTGTACCCTGGTGAATGAGTTGATAAAACGCATGCTGTCCGTTTGTACCCGGTTCACCCCAAATTACCGGGCCGGTGGAGTAAGTGACTTTTTCACCGTTCCTGTCAATATATTTACCATTACTTTCCATATTGCCCTGCTGAAAGTATGCAGCAAACCGATGCATATACTGATCGTAAGGCAGAATAGCTTCGGTAGTAGTACCATAAAAATTACTGTACCAAATACCAATCATTGCCATTAACACCGGAATGTTTTTTTCAAAACTGGTTGTGCGAAAATGAGTATCCGCTTCATGAGCCCCTTTTAATAATTCTTCAAAATTATTATAGCCAACAGTTAATGCAATAGACAAACCAATAGCACTCCACAAACTGTAACGGCCACCCACCCAATCCCAAAACACAAACATATTTTCGGGTGCAATACCAAATTTGGTAACTTCTTTTCCATTGGTTGATAACGCAACAAAATGTTTAGCCACTAACGCTTCATCTTTTGCAAGTTGTAAAAACCATGTTCTTGCACTGTGGGCATTGGTCATGGTTTCCTGTGTGGTAAAAGTTTTACTGGCTATTAAAAATAACGTTTCATCTGGCGTTACTTTTTTTAAAGTTTCGGCAATGTGGGTTCCATCAACATTACTTACAAAATAAGTTCGAATGCCTTCTACCCAATAAGGTTTCAATGCTTCTGTTACCATTACGGGCCCTAAGTCGCTGCCTCCAATGCCAATGTTTACAATATATTTTATTTTCTTTCCGGTATAACCTTTCCATTCGCCACTATGAATTTTTTTGCAAAAAACGTTCATCTGCTCCAAAACTTTTTTTACATCGGGCATTACATCAATACCGTCTGCTAAAACAGGAGCATCAGAAAAATTTCTTAATGCCGTATGCAACACAGCCCGGTTTTCGGTACCGTTAATTTTTTCGCCGGTAAACATGGCTTCAATAGCATCATTCAGTTTACATTCATTGGCTAATTGCAATAGTAATTGCAACGTTTCAGCAGTAATTATATTTTTAGAATAATCAAACAGCATATCACTGAATTGTAAAGAGAATTTGCTGAACCTTTCGGCATCATTTTCAAAAAGTGTTTTTATATGCATCGTTTTCATTTGGCTGAAATGATTTTGCAATGCATGCCACGATGGGGTAGAAGTGGGGTTAATTTTTGGAAAACTCACTGTAATAGTATTTTATTTGCAGCGAAGTTATTTAAAATAGATGGAGTTTCTATTTCTTCAATATTTCTATTGTAATAAATTCCTTTGGCTTCCAGAAAATTTTATACATCAAATAAAATAAAGGCAGGTTTGCCAAAATTAAAACTGCATAAAAATGGGTGACAAAAAATATCATAAAGAAAAGAGCACTGAATATAATACCACCCCAAAGGGTTCCGTTATCTGCGGCACAACCAATACCAAGTAATACAGGATCTGTTTTAGGTTTTGAAATATGCAGTGGTTTTGAAAAATGAAAACCATTTTCTGCCATAATTTTTATGGGTAAATGATCTTCATCAATTACCAGCGGCTCCTGTTCTTTTAACTGGTAAAGATGTGTATCGTTGATAACAATGTATAATTTTAAAACCCTTAGTAAAAGTTGCCTTTCTCGTAAAATTATTATGGTGGAGGGATTTTGAATAAATAGTGATTTACCAAAAATACATCAAAGTTTAAGAAAGAATAATTATTGTAACGGGGTTTTATTGCTTAATTGGTATTAGTCCTCTTATTCCCATATCCACTACACTGTCTCCATTTAACGGATCAAATTTTCCGTTGCTGTCCGCATCTTTCCATTCAAAACTTTTGTTTGTGCTAAGCGAAACCACAATATTTATATCTGCTGTTTCATTACCACTTATAACAAGCGGCGATGCAAATTGCCCTGTAACTACGCATGAGCCTGCAGGTATGGGTGAGGTTGCAAAAATAGGATTGGGAACGGTGGTTGATCCCGAAGGCGACTGGCCGCTTTGCACCATACCAAAACCAAAGGCACTGCCTTCGGTAGCCCAGTATCCCTGTGCTTTGTTAGCGTTTACAACTACGGTAGAGTCTTTTATTTTATAAGTTGATAAATAAGTGCGGTAACCTATAAACGAAGCGACTGTGGCATCAATGGTTTGCCCTAACCCGTTTACATAAACATTGTAATTTTGATAGGCCAAAGAAACCCTTAACCATGTATAAGTACCCGCCGCTAAATTTTTTACCGGTACACTTAAAAATATTTGATTGTTACCTGCAAATTTTGCCTGCGAAAAATCTATCGCAGTCGCACCACCTGTGGTAACTTCCGGTGCATGATATAAAACTGAACCTGCACCTAAAGCTGTAAATGCATTGGGTGTCAATTCTAAATAATGTGCACTCATTTTATTAAACCGGGGGCTTTGTGCTGCATTGCCTGAAGCAATTACCGAAGTTTGGCCAATTGCATTTAAACGGGCTTGTGTAGAATCAAACTTGAAAATAAAATTAATCTTCGACTCAGAACTAACTGGCTGTGCACTATCTTTTTGGCAAGATTGAAAAACCAGGGCTGCAAGTATAATTAGCAGGGATGTGTATTTCATAAAAACTGATTTAGGTTACAACGCCAGTTTACAGTTTTTATTTTCCAATCACATCGCCTCAATTACCCCAATCAATTTCTTCACCATCTCATCGGTAACATCCAAATGCGTAACCATTCTAACTTGTGTAGCAGAAATAGAAAGGCATAAAATATCATCCAGTGCCAATCTTTCACAAAATTCCTTTGCTGAATAAGAGCCGCTAACTTCAAAGATGATGATGTTAGTTTCTACAGGCATTATCTTGCCAATAAAATCTTTTTTAATTAGGGCCTCGGCTATTTGATGGGCATGCAAATGATCTTCCTGCAATCTTTTAATATTATTTTCAAGAGCAAAAATTCCTGCTGCAGCCATGTAGCCTGCCTGCCGCATACCACCGCCAAAAACTTTTCTAACACGCCGGGCCTTTTTAATATAATCCCGTTTGCCTAATAATAAACTTCCAATTGGTGTTCCTAATCCTTTACTGAGACAAACAGAAATACTGTCGAATACCTGACCGTATTGTACTGGTGATTCTTTCTTTGCAACGAGTGCATTCCATAGTCTTGCACCATCCAAATGAAGGCTTAAATTATTATGCAAGCAGATTTCTTTAATCTTTTGAAAATCAGTAAAATTATAACAGCTTCCACCACCTCTGTTTGCAGTATTCTCCAAGCTTACCAAACTGGTTATGGCTTTATGAACATCGTCGGGATTGATTGCTTCTAAAATTTGATCGGCTGTTAATCTTCCCTTGTCGCCTTCCAAAGCTTTTACCTGGCTGCCGCTGTTAAAAGCAATGCCTCCACCTTCGTAAATATATACATGGCTCATCTTTTCACAAATCACTTCATCTCCCGGTTGTGTATGGCATTTAATACCAATTTGATTAGTCATGGTTCCACTTGGGCAAAACAAAGCTGCTTCCATTCCAAACATTTCAGCGGTCATGGCTTCCAGTTGGTTTACAGAGGGGTCTTCGCCAAAAACATCATCGCCAACTTCGGCCTTAAACATAGCCTCAAGCATTGCTGGCGTAGGTTTCGTAAAAGTATCAGAGCGTAAATCGGTTATCATAAATTAAAATAGAAGTTTTAAGTACAAAGTTGAAAGTTACGAACCTACTGTGAACTATCAACCATCAACTATCAACTACTAACTTTTCTTATCCACTATTCAGCTGTTTTTTACACAAACGCTATGAAATGCGGTCTTTTTAACGTAGTTTTGCACACTATTTTCAAGGATTTTGCGCATTAACTATTCATTTGCAACATTTTCCCCAACAAATATGTCTTACAAGTGTTACATATTCTAGACTAATACATTACAATGAGGCAACTTAAGATCGCAACGCAAATTACCAACCGTGATTCACAAGCAGTTGAGAAGTATTTGCAGGAAATTTCCAAAATTTCGATGATCACTCCTGAAGAGGAGACCATTTTGGCCCAAAAGATCAAAATGGGTGATCAGCGTGCATTGGACAAATTGGTGCAGGCCAATCTTCGTTTCGTGGTATCTGTGGCTAAGCAGTACCAGCACCAGGGCCTTTCTCTTAGTGATTTGATAAACGAGGGCAACCTCGGCTTAATTAAAGCGGCACAACGCTTCGACGAAACCAAAGGTTTCAAATTCATTTCTTACGCTGTGTGGTGGATTCGCCAGTCTATACTACAGGCGTTGGCAGAGCAGGGCAGATTAGTCCGCCTGCCTCAAAACAAAATTGGCACTTACAACAAGGCTAACAAAGCCTATATGGCTTTTGAACAGGAACATGAGCGTGAGCCAAGTACCGAAGAATTAGCAGAATTACTTGAGATGAGTGAAACAGAGATCAACAACATTTTTCAAAGCAACACCCGTCATACTTCGCTGGATGCACCTGTGCACGAAGCGGAAGATGTGGCCATGGGCGACCTTCTTGAAGGCGGCGATGACACGGACGATGATGTGATGAAAGATTCATTGCGTAACGAGATCCGCAGGGTACTGAAATCACTCAGCCCCCGTGAAGCGGAGATTGTAAATGCGTATTTTGGATTGGATGGTGAAAATGGCGTAACGATCGAACAGATCGGCCAG
>NZ_JANMUN010000255.1:0-6435 GCF_031391665.1 Ferruginibacter sp. | reverse complement strand
TTTTGCTGATAAAATTAATTTTGAAAATTGCCGGTTTGAACATTTGGCTTCAACAGGATTAGATTATAACAATGCAGTGCATGATAATCTCATCAAAGGAAATTTGTTTAAAGATATTGGCGGCACTGCTATTCTTGCCGGCGTATATTCTAATGCCGCTACAGAAATTCATTTGCCTTATAACCCCAAAGATGAAAGAGAAGTTTGTGATAAAATGACCATCAGCAATAATTTAATTACCGATGCTACTAATGAAGACTGGAGTTGTGTAGGCATTGGTTTGGGCTACACCAAAAATTCTTTAGTAACAAATAACGAAATTGAAAATGTTGCTTACAGTGGCATCAGCATGGGTTGGGGCTGGAGCCCAACAGCGAATGCTATGAAAAATAATAACATTATTAAAAACAGTATTCATCATTACGGTAAACACAATTACGATTGCAGTGGCATTTATACATTGAGTGCTCAACCCAATTCATTCATCACACAAAATTATATCGACAGTATTTACAAAGCACAGTATGCTCATTTGCCTTCGCATTGGTTTTATATTTACACCGATGAAGGCTCTTCTTATTTTACGGTGAAAGATAACTGGACGCCTTCTCAAAAATATTTACAAAATGCTAATGGCCCCGGTAATGTATGGAGCAATAACGGACCGGATGTAAGTGCTGGCGTAAAACAAAATGCAGGTTTGGAAAATGAATATCAGTCCCTGCAAAAAGAAAAAACTGCACACCTCAATTATCTTGCCATTAATAAAGAGCACAACGAAGTAATTGAATTGATTGTAAAAGAAAATGAAACACTGGATGTGCAAAAATTAAAAACCCTTCTTTTTAAAAATAATATTGATACGGCTGCTATTTACCAATGGCAAAACCATTATGTAGTTTTTGCCGCAATACAGGATATTGCAGTAATGCAGGGACGGCTGCAAAATAATTTCCCCAATGCAGAGGTAAAAGTGTACCACGATATGTTTTATGAATTCAACAGAAACTATTGTGCAGATAAAAGCAATGCAAAAGCGTGGGATCATATTTTACTTACCTGCAATTTGGTGGCCGATAAAAAACTGCAGCAGGAATATTTAAACTACCACGCCACTCAATTTGAAAAATGGCCGGAGCTTTCCAAAGGTTTTTGCAATGCCAGTTTCCAGCAATTATTAATTTATAAAAACGGCAGGCAATTGGTTTTGGTGATAAGTATTGCTAAGGGAGAAAGTTTGGATAAATTAAATCCGAAGACGGTGGAGAATAATCCAAGAGTGGATGAATGGAATAAAATAATGGGTAAATACCAGGAAGGGATTGAGGGAACAAAGAAGGGAGAAACATGGATTTTTTTAAAGCGATTGTAAAGGCCCGCAGTTTTCGGTTTGGCTATAAGTGGTATATTTTGTAGATTTATAGCCAAACCAAAAAGATACAGTAATGCAAAACATCATCGGCCGGGAAAGTGAAATTGATTTCTTTCACTCGGTAATGGAAAGCAATAAGTCGGAGTTTGTAGCGGTATACGGCAGGCGGCGGGTAGGTAAAACATTTTTAGTAAGAAGTTTCTTTGAAGATAAATTTAGTTTTTACATTACTGGTATGGCCAATGCCGGTACGGCTCAGCAATTACAAAATTTTACGGATTGCTATAAAAAACTGGCCGGTAAAACAACATTTGAAAAACCGGCAAACTGGAAGGCGGCTTTTCAATTATTGACTGGCCTGGTGGAAAAATCGAAACAGAAACGGAAAGTGATCTTTATTGATGAATTGCCCTGGTTTGATACTACCAATGCAGGCTTTATTCCGGCGCTGGAGCATTTTTGGAATCATTGGGCATCGGCAAGAAAAGATGTGGTATTAATTGTTTGCGGTTCGGCTGCGTCGTGGATGATCAATAAGCTCATCAACAATAAAGGTGGCCTGCACAACAGGGTTACTTACCGGTTAAAAATTGTACCGTTTACCCTGTATGAGTGTGAGTTGTTTTTAAAAGCAAAGGGTTCGGTGCTCGACAGGTACCAGATAACGCAACTGTATATGGTATTAGGCGGCATACCATTTTACTGGGAGCAGGTACAGCGGCGTTTAAGTGCGGCACAAAATATTGAACGTATTTGCTTTTCGGAAAATGGATTGCTGCGTACGGAGTTTAATAATTTGTTCAGTTCGTTATTTACCAATTGGGATAAGCATGTAAGTGTGGTGCAGGTGCTGGCAAAAAAAGCTGCCGGGCTTACAAGAGATGAAATTGTGAAAGGCGCAAAACTGCCTAATGCCGGCAGCACCACACGAATATTAAATGAACTGGAAGAAAGCGGGTTTATAAAAAAGTATGTACCGTTTGGTAAAAAAATGCGTAACAGTCTTTACCAGTTGGTAGATTTTTATACGCTTTTTTACATGCGGTATTTAAAAGATGTACAGGCAGATAATAAAAATAACTGGCTGAACAGTATTGATACACCTAAACACCGGGCATGGAGTGGTTATGCCTTTGAACAGGTTTGCCTTTGCCATATTGAGCAACTGAAAAAAGCACTGGGCATTGGCGGGGTTGAAACATACAGTTCATCGTGGCGAAGTGCAGCAAAGGACGGAGGGGCGCAAATAGATCTGGTAATTGATAGAAAGGATATGGTGATTAATTTATGTGAAATGAAATTTTCAATTAATCCTTTTGTTATTGAAAAAAAATACGCCATGGAGTTGAGGAATAAAATGGGAATTTTTAGAAAAGAAACAGGCACAAGAAAAGCCTTATTTCTTACTATGATAACCACTTTTGGATTAAAGCAAAATGCACATTCAAGCGGCCTTGTGCAAAACGATTTAAGATTGGATGCATTATTTAAACGGGTTGATTATGGCTTGCTGCAATAAAATTTGACTTGGCTATAACTACCTATTTTTTACTAGTTATAGCCAAACTAAAAAGTAACGGTAAATTTTAAACAGGTAAATACTCATGCTTACTATTGGAATTTTAGGTTTAGGCGAAGGCCGCAGCACCATTTCTGCAGCATTGCAAAGCAATAAAGTAAATCTAAAAATGATTTGCGATGCCAACAAAGAATTGTGTGTGCAACGAGCCGATGAATTTAAAATGTATGAGTACACTACCGATTATAATGAAATGCTGAACGATGCAGCAATAGATCTCATTGCTATTTATACACCCGATCATTTACATGCCGAACATATAAAGCAAGCCTTGCTGCACAACAAACATGTTATCTGCACCAAACCTTTTATGGATGATTTAAGCAAAGCAAAAGAATTGATCGACCTGCAAAAACAAAGCGGTAAAAAAGTTTTTGTAGGACAAAGCTCCCGTTTTTTTGAACCCTATAAAAGACAACGCAAAGATTTTGAAGAAGGTGTTATTGGAGATTTGATAACTATCGAAAGTCATTACAATGCCGATCACCGCTGGTTTTTAGAAAAGAAATGGGCGCTGGAAAAATCTTTTAAATGGTTGTACGGAGGGTTAAGTCACCCGGTAGATTTTATAAGATATTATTTACCCAATATAGAAGAAGTGATGGGCTATGGTATGATCAGCAGCAATGGAAAAACCGCTGGCTTAAAAAATGAAGATACCATGCATTTTATTTTTAAAGCTGCCGATGGTAGAATAGCAAGAGTAAGCGGCAGTTATACCGGCCCAACACAACCCACCAAAAGAGACAGCGGTATGAGTTGCGTTTTACGTGGTACGTTAGGTGCAAGCCAGGCGGATTATCACGAATTACGTTATGCCGTAACAACAAAAGAAGGCGAAGAAAAAATAGTTACCTGGGGCGATAGTACTTTAAAATATTATTTCCGTTTCGAAGGTCAAAGTCATCATGCCGGCGAGTACCAAAATTATTTGGAATATTTTGTTGATAGCATTGAACAAAATTTTACGGCTTATCCCGATTTAAAGGAAGGCATTGGAACGGTTGCATTGTTGCAAGCCATGGATAGAAGTTTGCAAACGGGATTGCCGGTGAAGGTGAAAGATATTTTAAAAGAATATGGTCTGAACGGGGATTTGGGAGGATTAAATGATTAAAAGGATTTTTGAATAACACATCCTCTTAATCCCCAAAATCAAATCAATCTCAGTTCAGACAAAAGAAAAATCAAATCAATCCCCGTTCTCACAAAAAGCGCATGAACAAAATTTACGATAAACTTACCACACTCGATTTCGCCATCATTGCCATTTATTTTATGGCGTTGCTGGTAATTGGTTATATAGCGAGTTTTAAAAACAAAAAGAAAGACGAAACACTTTTTCTCGCCAGCAATTCATTAAGCTGGTATAGTATCGGTTTCAATATGTGGGGAACAAATGTGGGGCCATCATCTTTATTAGCCTTTGCCAGTATTGGTTATACTGCCGGTATAGTGGGTGGCAATTTTGAGTGGTATGCTTTTATATTTTTATTGTTGCTGGCCATGGTTTTTGCGCCAAGGTATATTGCCAGTAAGGTAAGCACCATGCCTGAGTACATGGGTAAACGCTACGGAAAAAGTACGCAAGATATTTTAGCAGGCTATGCACTCATAAAAATTTTGATCAGTTGGCTTTCATTAGGCTTATTTAGCGGAGGGATTTTAGTGCGTCAAATTTTAGGCATTCCCATGTGGCAATCTACTATCGCATTAGTAGCATTTTCTGGTTTGTTCACTTACATGGGCGGGTTAAAAGCTATTGCAAAAGTGAATGTTTTTCAAATGATATTACTAATAGTCGTATCACTTACTTTAACTTATTTAGGGTTACAAAAAATCGGCGGCTTATCCGCTTTGGCTGCTAAAACTCCTGCACACTTTTGGAATTTGACCAAACCAGCTTCTGATTCCGGTTACCCATGGCATGCAATATTATTAGGGTATCCGGTGTCGGCAGTAGCTTTTTTTTGTACCGATCAAAGCATGGTGCAAAGTGTGTTGGGTGCAAAAAATTTAAAGCAGGGCCAGTTGGGCATTAATTTTATTGGCTGGCTAAAAGTACTGGCATTACCTATGTTTATTTTGCCCGGTATAATTTGTTATGTGTTGTATCCCAATCTTGGCGATGATAAATTAGCTTACATGACAATGGTGACCAACTTATTTCCTTCCGGATTAAATGGTTTAGTTATTTGTGTGCTTATCGCTGTATTGGTGGCAACAATTGGTTCATCTTTAAATGCATTAAGTACGGTGTTTACAAAAGATATTTATGTAAACAATATTAATAAAAATGCCTCGGTAAAACAGCAAATTAATGTTGGCCGTGTGGTGGTAATTGTTGGTTGTGTACTGGCTGTATTAATGGCCATAGCATTAGATAATATCGAAGGAAAAACATTGTTTGATATCTTTCAATCTATATTGGGATATTTAGCGCCGCCGCTTGCAGTTACATTTTTATTAAGTGTGTTTTGGAAACGCACCACTAAACTTGCCGTTAATGTAATTTTATCTGCAGGTTCTGCCATAAGTCTTTTTGTGGGCATGTTAAACTTATGGATATTACCACCCAATATTAAAACAGGCGACAACACCTGGTGGCCACATTATTTTTTAGTGTCTTTTTATTTGTTTGTATTATTATTTGTGTCGGCCATTATAATTTCTTTGGTAGATAAAAATAAAGTGAAAGCAAGTATTGAAGAAAACGAATTGCCAAAAACCAGCAGGCAGGTAAAAATATTATTTGCTTTATTAGGCCTTGTAATTTTAAGTTTATATCTCATTTTCAATTTTCATTAATTATGAATACAATTTTTTCTTTTGAGCCCGGCTTTGGTAATGCTATTAAGCTTCATTGGCTGCCTGTGCCGAGAAAGATTTGTGTGCAGCCTCGGCATCGCACTCTTCTATATAAATTTCTCTATTCAACTTTTTTTTCACGCAAAGCCGCAAAGTTCTTAAGAACGCAATGTTCTGACAACATACAAAACAGCGCCTTTGCCCCTTTGCGACTTTGCGTGAAATCCTTTATGCTCCTTTGTGTTCTTTGTGCCTTTTTTGATCAATCAAATGCACAAACCTGGATCTGGTATCCCGGCGATTTCGAAATAAACCTTTCTAACAAAATGCAAAACCGCCGCACGGATAGAAATACTTTTTTTCCTCCTTTCTGGAAAATGGATGCTCATTATGTACTCATGGATTTTCATAAGGTATTTGACTTAACAGCACCAGAAGAAATTACCGTGTATGCAGAAGGTGAATTCAATTTAAAATTAGATGGCGTGCAGGTTGAAAGCGGCGTAAACAAATTAACCGTGCCTGCAGGCAAACATAAAATAAATGTAAAAGTGTGGAACCAGGCAAACGTGCCTGCCATATTTGTACAGGGCAAAACAATTGCATCCGATGCATCGTGGCTGGTAACTTTTGAAGATAAAGAATGGATAGATGAAACAGGAAAAACATCCGACAT
>NZ_JANMUN010000248.1:0-70916 GCF_031391665.1 Ferruginibacter sp. | reverse complement strand
GGCTGTGATCATGTTGCTCATTTTTTTTGAATTTATTGTTAGTAAATATGGGTTGAAGTAGTGTGCTTCAAGCTACAAGCTACTTAAAATAGCGGATTTACCAAAACCCGCCCGTATAAAACAGCTTGATTTTCCACACTGTAACCTACTTATGCAATTGCCTTGCCAAAGGGTATAAACTGTATAATTTAAAAGCTGAGCATATAAATTACTGTTGACGGGCTGCCGGATACCAGCGTAAATCCTTTTGCAGCAGGGCTTTTAAGGGCAGGGCAAAAGATTGCAGCGGATAACCGGAACAATGCTGAATTAAAAATGGGAGCTTAAAGCCCCCCATTTTATTTGCCTAATTATGTGATTAGAAATCTTAATAACTTTTTGTGTTACTGCCTAATTTTAAGCTGATTTACACGTCGATCTTAGCGTATTTAGCATGTGTTTCAATAAACTCACGGCGTGGTGGCACTTCATCTCCCATCAGCATACTAAACACACGATCGGCTTCGGCGGCACTTTCAATAGTAACCTGTTTTAATGTTCTTGTTGCAGGGTTCATGGTGGTTTCCCATAATTGTTCTGCATTCATTTCTCCCAAACCTTTATAGCGTTGTGTATTTACACTTTCATCTTTTCCCTGTCCAAATAATTGTATTAATCCTTTACGTTCTTCATCCGTCCAGGCATATTCCTGTTCTTTTCCTTTTTTTACAAGATATAAAGGCGGCTGGGCAATGTACACATTTCCCTGCTCTACCAATTCCTTCATGTAACGGAAAATAAAAGTTAGAATCAGAGTAGCGATATGGCTTCCATCCACATCGGCATCCGTCATAATAATTAATTTATGATACCGCAGTTTGGAAACATCTAATGCTTTAGGATCTTCGGGTGTACCAATTTTTACGCCCAGTGCAGTAAACATATTTCTTATCTCCTCATTATCATAAATCTTATGCTCCATTGCTTTTTCTACGTTCAATATTTTACCACGCAATGGCAGTATGGCCTGGTAGCTTCTGTCTCTGCCCTGTTTGGCTGTACCACCCGCCGAGTCTCCTTCCACTAAAAACAACTCACATCTTCCCGGGTCTTTATCACTGCAGTCAGCAAGCTTGCCGGGTAAACCTCCACCAGTTAAAACACTTTTGCGCTGCACCATTTCTCTTGCTTTGCGTGCCGCTGCCCTTGCCTGTGCTGCTAATATTACTTTTTGAATAATGGTTTTTGCTTCTCTTGGATTTTCTTCTAAAAATGCTTCCAGTACACGGCTTAAAGTAGAATCTACTACACCCATTACTTCGCTGTTACCCAATTTGGTTTTTGTTTGTCCTTCAAACTGCGGCTCCGGAACTTTTACCGAAATAATTGCTGATAACCCTTCTCTAAAATCATCTCCTTCAATTTCTACTTTGGCTTTTGCAAACATATCCTGCTTTTCGCCATAGCTTTTAAACACACGTGTAATACTGCGTCGAAAACCTGCCACATGTGTACCGCCTTCAATAGTATTAATGTTGTTTACATAGCTAAAAAGATGCTCCTGGTAACCGGCATTATACATCATGGCTACTTCAACCATTACATTACTTCCCTTATCAAGCCCTTCGCAATAAATAGCTTGCGGAATTAATGGTAAACGGTTAGCGTTTTTATCAATCAGTTGTACAAACTCTACAATACCGCCTTCGCTGTAAAAAGTGTTGGAGTAAGTTTTTCCTTCTTCATCCTTTTCACGTAAATCGCTGATATGAATAGTTATTTTTCTGTTTAAAAAAGATAACTCTCTTAAACGGCTTTCTAAAATTTCCCTGTTATAAATGCCTGATGTAAAAATGGTAAGATCGGGCCAAAATTGCACTTTGGTGCCATGTGTATCTGAGGTGCCAATTTCTCTTACTGGATATTTTGGGATACCAATACCATATTCCTGCTCAAACATTTTACCATCCCTGTTTACAGTAACATGCAATTTGGAGCTTAAAGCATTTACGCAACTTACACCCACACCATGCAAACCTCCTGAAACTTTGTAAGAGTCTTTATCAAACTTACCGCCTGCATGCAATACCGTCATTACTACTTCTAATGCACTTCGGTTTTCTTTAGTGTGCATTCCTGTAGGAATACCACGGCCATCATCTTCTACAGTGATGGAATTATCTTCATTAATAATTACCGAAATATTTTTACAATGACCAGCCAACGCCTCATCAATGGAGTTATCAACCACCTCATATACTAAATGATGTAAACCCTTTACGCCGATATCGCCGATATACATGGCGGGGCGTTTACGTACGGCTTCCAAACCTTCTAAAACCTGGATACTGTCTGCGCCATAACTGGCTTTTTGTGCTGCGGTCCGCTCTACTGTTTCTGTGCTCATAAATGGGTTAAATCTGTCTTTATTTTTTTAAATTCGATTATCGGCAAATATAAGGAAAAACAGGGGGTTTAAGAAGATGAGAAGGTAAATAAAACAAGGGATTTTTAATAAAGATTTCCACACGAAAACGGGATGAAAAATTATGGATTGTAAATTTGATGAAGTGGGATGGAAATGCCAATGTTTGGCAAAGGTATTATCTCTTCTTTTTGTGTGTATGAAACCATGTCCCATTCTTCATCTGCAATTTTAAAATAACACATCACCAGGCATTTTTCCGGCTCGGCCACCAGGTAATATTTGAGTGTTTCAATTTTTCTATACTGTATAAATTTATCAACACTATCTTTAGTTCTTGTACTTTCACTTAAAACTTCAACAATTAATTCAGGCTCATATTGTATGTATTTATTTTGACTGGTTTGTAATTCTTTAGTAATAAAAATATCGGGGTAATAAAATTGATTGCCGCCCGGTATGGCAACTTTCATGTTTTCCATATTAACTTCATAATCTGTTCCGGCAAGCAAATCTTCTAACAGTCTCAGCAATTTTTTGCAAAGTTTGTGATGTTCCCTTGATGCTCCTGAAATTTCGTGTAAATTTCCGTTGACAAATTCATGACGTACCTCTCCTGCTTCCTCTAAAAGAATATATTCTTCTACTGTGTAAACTTTAACTGATTCTGATGCTTTCATCTTACTCAAATATACAAATATTTATTGTAGATGCCTTATCTTTGCACTTACAAAATGAACGACCACTCCGATATATTAGAAATTGCGTACAAACAGCCGTTGATGCAAAACCAAATGCAGCTATTAATGCATAAGGAAAAGCAAATACCGGGCAGTGTAAATAATTCTATAAAAAGATTTGCAAAAGAAACGCAGTGGAACATTGAAGATACCGGCATGCTTATTTATCATACCGAAAAAAATAACCACACCGAAGATTATATTCAATTAAAGTTTTGTGTTAGCGGTAATGTGTATTGCAGGGAGAAAAAAACGGAATGCGATTTTTGTAAATTCAATTCTTCAAAAACCTGTGTAGAAAAAGTGGACAGTGTAGATGTATTGAGCTTTACTTTTTCTCCATCTTACCTTAAGCAATTTACCAGCGGTAAAAAAAATGCTACCCTTTCGGATAATGTACTTTCATTTGAGCATAATACTTCTTTTAGTAAAATTCTTCCTTTGTGCGGTAAAACCAGAATGGCTATTGAAGCTTTGCTCAATCATACTTATACCGAGAGTTTAGAAAATATTTTTCTAAATGCCCAAACACAAATTTTGCTGTTGTACAGTATGGATTGTATGATGGGTGACCCCGAAGAAAAATTTACCTGTAAGTTTTTGGCCAATGCAGATGACAGGGAAAAGATAACTAATGCCCGTGCAATACTATTGCAACATATTGGCGAACCTTTAACCATCAAGGCACTCAGCCGTAAAGTTGCCATCAACGAATGTTATCTTAAAAAAGGATTTAAAGAATTATTCGGCACCACCATTTTTGATTTTTATCAAACACAAAGAATGGAGCATGCAAAATATTTGTTGTACGATAAAGGCCTTAGCGTAACCGAAGTATCGGCATTGCTGGGCTACTCCTCAATCTCCCATTTTAGCACTGCTTTTAAAAAGCATACGGGCATTAAGCCCTGCGAATTGTTACTGCATTAATATCTCTTTGCGTAAATGCGTTTCCTCTTTCCGTAACTGTAGTTAAATATTACAGGGCACCTTTGTGTTCTAAAATATATATAAACTATGTTCAGGAGATTTTTGATTTTTACAGTAATGGCAACTGCTTCATTAATTGCATCAGCACAGCAGGACAAAAAAGTTTTTCACGATGATTCTACCAAACCCATCCATAAATATTTACCCGATATAACTATAGTAGGCAGGGGAAGTAAAAGCGATTACCAGCAGATGCCCGAAATTGTAGGTACTTCTATTTATGCCGGCAAAAAAAATGCTTTAATTGTTTTAGATAATGTACAGGGTAACGTAGTTACTAATACTATGCGCCAGGTTTTGGCAAAAGTACCCGGTATACATATTTGGGAAAGCGACCCAAGCGGTATCCAGATTGGCATCGCAGCCCGTGGCTTAAGTCCCAACAGAAGCTGGGAATTCAACATCAGGCAAAATGGTTACGATATTGCTGCAGATCCTTTCGGTTATCCCGAAGCTTATTATAACCCACAGTTACAGGCTGTACAAAGAATTGAAGTGGTACGTGGCCAGGGCTCTTTACAATACGGCCCGCAGTTTGGCGGATTGGTAAATTATATTCTTCGCAATGGCAGTGAAGTAAAGAAAAAATTTGAATTTGAAACTCAGCAAACAATTGGCAGTAATGGATTGTTCAACAGTTACAATGCTATTGGTGGCAGAACTGCAAAATTACATTACTATTCTTTTTTCGATCATAGAAATGGTGATGGCTGGAGACAAAACAGCCGCTATTTTACCAATTCCGGTTTTGGTACCGTTACTTATTATTTTACGCCAAAACTTTCGTTAACTGCCGAGGTAATGCACTCACATGTACGCAGCCAGCAGCCTGGAGGATTAACCGATGCTGATGTTAATACAAATGCACAGCAAAGTTTTAGGAGCCGTAACTGGTTTGATATTAAATGGACGACACCTGCATTGATCCTTAATTACAACCTTAATGAAAAAACAAGATGGAATACCAAACTATTTTCCACTATCGGTAACAGAAACAGTGTTGGATTTTTGCAAACCATTGCCATAAAAGACAGCATTAACCCCTCAACTCTTAATTACAATAACCGTACAGTACAAATTGATGAGTACAGAAATTACGGATTAGAAAGCCGCATCATTACAGATTACAATTTAGGAAATTTAAAAAATACTATCTCCGGGGGCATACGTTTATATACCGGTACCACTCACCGTTTTGCTGATGGTAAGGGAACAACCGGAACGGAGTATGATGTATCATTAGTGAGTGATTATTTAAGGGATATTCAATTTAAATCAAATAATGCTGCAGCATTTGCAGAAAATATTTTTCGTATTACTGATAAATTTTTGATAATACCGGGCATACGTTACGAATGGCTGGAGGGCAATGCATCGGGCAGAAATGGATACACCACATCAGGCACCGAAATAAAATTGCAAAATATTAAACGCAGCCGCAGTTTTATACTTGCCGGTATAGGATCAGAATATCATGTAACCAATTCAACAGAAGTTTACGCTAATTTTTCACAGGCTTACCGCCCCATTCAATTTGCTAATTTACAGGCACCCCCAACCACCGATGTGGTAGATGAAAATTTATTGGATTCAAAAGGCTATAATATTGATTTGGGTTACAGGGGAAAAATTAAAAACTTTCTTCAATTTGATATCAGCACATTTTATTTGCAGTACAATAACCGGATAGGCACCATTACTGTGGCAGGCACTCCATCTTACCGGCTTATAACCAATGTAGGTAACAGTACCAGCAAGGGTTTTGAAGGATATGCAGAGTTTAATGTTTTAAGGGCTTTTACAAAAAATAAGCATACAGAATTACTGATATTTGGCAGTTACGGATATACAGACGCCAGGTATGCCGGTAACCATAAAGATGCTGCAACAAAAGGAAAGAGACTGGAGAATGCACCACAAAATATTTTTCGTGGCGGTATAACGGGTGGTTACAAAACTTTTTTACTTACCGCACAACTTAGTAGTGTTGGCAAAACTTTTAGCGATGCTAATAATTCAGTTACACCTGCAGCAAATGGAAATAATGGATTAATACCATCTTACTCCATTATTGACTTAAGTGCGTCTTATAAATTTGCAAAAAACTTTAGTGTAAAGGCCGGCATTAATAATTTAACCAATGCTGTATATTTCACCCGCCGTTCGGGAGGTTATCCAGGCCCTGGTGCGTTACCTGCCGATGGAAGAAATATCTTTATAAGTGTTGGGGCAAAGTTTTAAACACAAATAACTTAAATGAAAAGGCATCCACGAAAATGGATGCCTTTTTCATGTACAAATGTTACCAAGCACTTAATAAGAAATTTGACTTTTCTCAGATAAAATTTTATTGGTTATTTCGGATATTAAACTGGTGTTATTTGGGATATGGAATTTTAAAAACGGAACCAATGCTGATATATATTTAAAATGTGACGGGAGTAGGAATACTCCCGTCTTTACCCTAATAAAACCCTAAACCAGCAAAAATTTTAAACACTACTGTGTTTAAAAAATAATTTTATTTCAATGGAATTGGAAAACTACTATTTATATATTTTAGGAATTTGCAATACAAATTTTTAGTAAACTTCGCTATACAAAATATCCGCTTGTTCATTATTTACCAATACTATGCCAATGGCCAAAAATGTGGATAACTAAGGGTGAAAATCAATGCCATCGTGGCTTTCACGAAGTTTTACGACAAAATATTTATGCAAAAAAATAATGCAACCGTAATTGTACCAGGCTTTAAAATGAAAAATACGCCGTACATTCTTATGATTTATTAACGGGGTATCCTGCATCTTTATAATTATGCAATTTACACACAGGCTATTTTATTACCTTTGCACACTTAATTTTTAATACGGTATTACAACCTAATTATACCAAAGACAGGAAATTATATGGCAGCCAGATACAAAGAATATAATCAGTTGAATTTACCCTCTATTGCAGAGGAAATTTTAGCAAAATGGAATGTGGCCCATGCCTTTGAAAAAAGTGTTGAGCTTAGAGAAGGCAAAACTCCTTTTGTTTTTTACGAGGGTCCCCCAAGTGCCAATGGCATGCCTGGTATTCACCATGTTATAAGCCGTACTTTAAAAGATTTGGTGTGCCGCTATAAAACCATGCAGGGGTTTCAGGTAAAACGTAAGGGCGGATGGGATACGCATGGCCTGCCAATAGAATTAGGCGTAGAAAAAGAATTGGGCATTACCAAAGAAGATATCGGCAAAAAAATAAGTGTAGAAGATTACAACAAAAAGTGCCGTCAAGTAGTAATGCGCTTTAAAGATAAATGGGATGATATCACCCAAAAAATGGGCTATTGGGTTGACTTAAATAATCCCTACATCACTTTTGAGAATAATTATATTGAAACCTTGTGGTGGTGCTTAAGTGAGTTATATAAGAAAGGTTATTTGTACGAGAGTGTGAGCATACAACCTTACTCGCCTGCAGCTGGTACTGGTTTAAGCAGCCACGAATTGAACCAGCCAGGAACTTATAAAGATGTGAAGGATACAAGTGCGACGGTGATGTTTAAATTAGTTGATAGTGTTAAGTTGACAGTTGACAGTATTGGAGGAAATATTTTCTTGATGGCATGGACAACTACGCCATGGACGTTACCTTCTAACCTTGGTTTAACGGTAGGGCCTAATATTGATTATGTTTTAGTAAAAACATTTAATCCATATACGCATCTTCCAATAAATGTTATTCTTGCAAAAAATCTTGTTCCAAAATATTTTAAAGCAGAAGGGGAAAATGGTGATTTTGAAAATTATTCTGCGGAAATAAAATTATTGCCGTGGAAAATTATTTCAGAATTCAAGGGAAACAAACTTGAAGGTTTATTGTACGAACAACTCCTCCCCTCTGAAGCAAACAATTTAGAAAAAATACTGGAAATAACTCCCGGCGCACAACCATTCAAAGTTATACTTGGCGATTTTGTTACTACCGAAGATGGTACCGGCATTGTACACACTGCTCCTGCTTTTGGTGCAGATGATTTTAAGGTTGGTAAAAAAAATAACCTGGGCATTTTAACTCTTGTAGATAAGCAAGGGAAATTTGTAGATGGTGTGGGTGAATTCAGTGGCCGCTATGTAAAAGATTATAAAGATGAAAAAGATTATGTAGATGTAAATGTTGACATTGTTGTAAAATTAAAATTAGAGAACAGGGCTTTTAAAGTAGAAAAATACGAACATAATTATCCGCATTGCTGGCGTACCGATAAACCCATTATTTATTATCCGCTTGATGCTTGGTTTATAAAAACCACTGCAGTAAAAGAAAGGATGGTGGAGCTTAATAAAACCATCAACTGGAAACCTGCTGCTACAGGCACAGGCCGTTTTGGCAACTGGTTAGAAAATATGGTGGACTGGAATTTAAGCCGCTCCAGGTTTTGGGGAACACCTTTGCCTATCTGGAAAACAGAAGATGGTGAAGAGGAAAAATGTATTGGTAGCATTGAAGAATTAAATGCTGAAATAAGAAAAGCGGCAGAAGTTTTAGGCGGCGAAACCAACAAACATTATTTGCACGAAGGCATATTGGATTTACACAAACCTTATGTTGATGATATTACATTGGTTTCTGCAAGTGGCAAACCAATGAAACGTGTGCCTGATTTAATTGACGTTTGGTTCGATAGTGGTGCCATGCCTTATGCACAGCATCATTTTCCATTTGAAAATAAAGAAGCGTTTGCAAAATCTTTTCCGGCAGATTTTATTGCCGAAGGTGTTGACCAGACAAGAGGTTGGTTTTATACTTTACATGTGTTAGGCGTTTTATTATTTGATTCTGTAGCTTATAAAACTGTTGTAAGCAACGGTTTTGTTTTGGATAAGAATGGTAACAAAATGAGCAAACGTTTAGGCAATGTGGTTGATCCTTTTGAAACGCTGGAAAAATTTGGTGCCGATGCTACAAGATGGTATTTAATTACCAACGCCAGTCCATGGGACAGTTTAAAATTTGATGCAGAAGGAATAAAAGAAGTGCAACGTAAATTTTTTGGTACACTTTATAATACTTACCAGTTTTTTGCTTTGTATGCCAATGTAGATGGCTTTGCATTTAAAGAAAACTATGTTGCTGTAAAAGACAGGCCCGAGATAGATCAGTGGATCTTATCTTCTTTAAATACATTAATAAAATCGGTACAGCAAAGTATGGATGATTACGAACCCACGCAAGCTGGCCGTGCCATTGAAGAATTTGTTGACGCTCATTTAAGCAACTGGTATGTACGCTTGTGCCGCCGCCGTTTTTGGAAAGGCGAATACGAACAGGATAAAATTTGTGCCTATCAAACATTATATGAATGTTTAGAAACATTGTCTTTATTAATTGCACCTATTGCTCCATTCTTTGCGGATTGGTTATTTATTAATTTAAACGATGTAAGCAACCGTTACCAAAACGAATCGGTGCATCATATTCTTTTTCCAAAATCAAAAGAAGAAGTTATTAATACTGATTTAGAAAAAAGGATGCAACTGGCGCAAGATGCTTCTTCACTAATATTATCGCTGCGTAAAAAAGTAAATATAAAAGTGCGTCAGCCGCTCCAAAAAGTTTCTATCCCGGTTATTGATAAAGAAATGGTGCAAAGGATACAACTGGTAGAAGATATTATTAAAACTGAAACCAATATTAAAGAAATTGAAGTGCTGGCCGACGATAATAATTTTATTCAAAAAAAGGCAAAAGCTAATTTTAAAACCCTGGGAAAAAAGTTGGGGGCAAAAATGAAATGGGCGGCGGAAGAAATTGTAAAGTTCGACAATGCTACCATTGATAAAGTGCAGGAAGGTAATTATCTTTTAAATACCGATTATGCTGCAAAAGGTGAAGAACCTATTTATATAAGTGCAGAAGATATGGAAGTGTCTACCGACGAGATTCCTGGTTTTGAAGTGGCCAGCAAAGGATCATTAACTGTGGCGCTTGATATCACCATCACCGATACCTTAAAAAAAGAAGGCGAAGCCCGTGAGTTTATAAACCGTATTCAAACCATACGTAAGGAAAGTGGCTTTAATTTAACCGACAGAATTATTGTGAAAGTATCTGCAAATGAGGGTCTTGAAGCATCATTTAATAAATATAAAACCTATATTTGCGCCGAAATTCTGGCAGATTCTCTGGAGTTTTTGCCTGAAATTAACGATGGTAACGCTATTGAAATTAACGAAGCCATTATAAATGTGAACGTTATAAAAAAAGGAATAGAATATGGCAACTAAAAAGAAAGCTGCGAAACCAGCGGCAAAAAAGCCGACCAGCCCAAAAGGCAAGGTAACTAAACCCGTTAAATCAGCCCCAAAGAAGCCAGTGCCTGTAAAAAAAGCAAGCAAACCTGCCCCTAAAAAGGCTGCTAAACCAGTTGCAAAAGCAAAAAAGCCAGCTCCAAAACCTGTTGCTAAAAAAGTAGCTCCGGTAAAAAAAGCTGTTAAACCTCTATCAAAATCAGTATCAAAAAAACCGGTACCTGTAAAAAAGCCGGCACAAAAACCTATGGCAAAAAAAGTTGAAGTGAAAAAAGTGGAAGTAAAAGCTGTACCCATAAAATCAACAGCCGCTGTAAAAGCAAAGGATATTAAAGTAGTACCACCAAAACCTGTAGTGTTGCCAAAAATCAATACCAAGACTGCACGTAAATATCAGCCCGATTTTACAAAGTCTGTTTTGGATCAGCCTAAAAACGATCCGGGTGCACCGTTGGTAAGATACAGCGATAATGATTTAACCGAATTCAGAGAATTGATTCAGCGTAAATTGGAGTCTGCTAAAAAAGAACTTGCCTATTTACAGGGTTTAATTACCCGTAAAGATGAAATGGGTGGCGATAATGATGATGCCCGTTACATGACAATGGAAGACGGCAGCATGAGTATGGAAAGAGAACAATTGAGCCAGATGGCCAGCCGCCAGATCACTTTTATTGATCATTTGGAAAAAGCGTTGATGCGTATTGAAAATAAAACTTACGGTATTTGCCGCATTACCGGTAAATTAATTGATAAAGCCCGTTTACGTGCTGTGCCACATGCTACTTTAAGCATCGAGGCAAAGATGGGATCGGTGAAATAAAAAGGAATTTGTAATTAGGAAATAGTTTAAGAGAATGAGTAACTTCATTCTTTTTTTTATTAGTTGGATTTACAAATCACTTTAATTTTAAAAAGCCCTTTTGTGGTTGGAGTATTATGTTAAAAGGGTATTATCACAGGGTAAGTAATGCAGCATTAATTACAGGTGTGTAAAACATCAGCTGCCGCCATCTCTAAACAATTACTTTTTTATATTTTTTTTCTTGTAAAGCAGGTACATAATTATTTGTGTCATCTCCACATTAGTAAGCCCCCTATCAGATAAGTTTTCAAAATGCTCAGGATTTTGCGTTCTAAGAACATATCCAGACAATTGCGTGGCGGTAAAATCAGGTATAACCAGTTTTCGTTTTTCTTTTGTTGTATGGCATTTTGCACAGTTAATTTCATAAAGTATCTTTCCTTTATCGCAGTTAGTTTTTACAGTTGCCCGGCTTACTTCCGGCAGAGTTGCCGGTAATTCATACGGCACCCCTTTTGGAGAGGAGCAGGCGAACAAAACAAAAAGCAGGTAAATAAATAACAGGTATTTCATGAGTAATATGCTTCGCCAATTTTTTCTACTGCAACGAAGTGATTTTATAGTATTTTAATTAACTGTTTTAATAGCTGCTCTGAAGCTTCATTCTTATCGATACAAATATAACCCAAATTTTATTTTTACGATTTTACATGTCGCACAAAATATCAGTTATAATCTTAACAGTTGAATACAAGTTGCAGAACTACTTATAAAAATCATACTGTTTTTTGCAGAAAGAAAATGCTTTACTTAAATTATTTCACCTCCTGCATATCCACCAGCCTTTTATAAAATCCGTTTTGCAAAAGCAAACTGTCATGCGTACCCCGTTCTACAATCTCGCCTTTTAGTAACACAATAATTTCATCGGCGTGGCGGATGGTGCTTAAGCGGTGGGCAATTACAATGCTGGTACGGTTGGTCATTAAATTATTTATGGCGTCCTGCACTAAACGTTCGCTTTCGGTATCTAAACTTGATGTGGCCTCATCTAAAATTAAAATGGGTGGATTTTTTAGTACAGCCCTTGCAATAGTTATGCGCTGCCTTTCGCCGCCACTTAATTTACTGCCACGGTCGCCAATATTTGTTTGATACCCATTTTCTTTTTGCATAATAAAATTATGTGCATTGGCAATTTTTGCGGCATGTTCAATTTCCTGCAGCGTTGCATTGGGTTTGCCTAAAGCAATGTTGGCCGCAATGGTATCATTAAATAAAATGGGCTCCTGTGTTACAATGCTCATTAAATTTCTTACTGATGTTAAAGCATAATTTTTTATACTGATGCCATCAATCAATAATTCGCCGCCACTTACATCATGAAAACGGGGTACTAAATCGGCCAATGTAGATTTTCCTGCGCCTGATGAACCTACCAATGCAATGCTCTTTCCTTTTGCTACTGTAAGGTTTATATTTTTTAAAATGTCAACGTCTTCATATTTAAAGCCGACATTTTTAAAAACGATTTCTTCATTAAAAGAAATAATTTTTTTCCCATTTTCATTAGCATCCACTACAACCGGGGCATTCAGTACTTCTTCAATGCGGCTTATTGCGGCAGTGCCTTTTTGCATATTGCTAAAAGAAGTGGAAAGTGTTTTAGCCGGAGCAATAATCATGTAAAACAATCCTAAAAAACCCAAAAAAGATGCCCCATCCAGAGGGATTTGTTTATTTAAAACTAAAAATCCGCCATAGCCCAAAATAGCACAAAACATTGCAATACCCATTACTTCGCTTAATGGCGATGCAAGGTCCCGGCGGTAGCCAATTTTATTTTTTGCAGCAACCAGTTCATTATTTTCTTTTTCAAATTTTTTGCGCAATAAGCCTTCCGCATTAAAAGCTTTTATTACTCTTAACCCACCTAAAGTTTCATCAACAGTACTCATAGACTCACCATACTTTTTGGCAACTTCCAGCGAATGCTTTTTCAATGATTTTGAAATGCGGCCAATAGCCACCCCAATTAAGGGTATAAGCAATAAAATAAATAATGTTAGTTGAGCACTGATAAAAAATAAAGTAGATAAAGTAATTATTATTGTTAGCGGATCTCTTATCCAGCCTTCCAATGTGCCTACTACCGACGATTCCACTTCGCCTACATCATTGGTAAGCCTGCTCATAATATCGCCTTTTCTTTTTTCGGTAAAATAGCCAATAGGCAGTTGCAGAATTTTGCTATAAATATCTTCTCTTAAATTATTTACTACTTTATTTTTTAATGGATTTAAAATGTAAATAGATAAATATAAAAACAGGTTTTTTAATATTATAAATATTATCATTAAAACACAAATAATACCTAATGTAAAAAGTTTACCATTACTATTTATAGAGTTTAGTAAACTTGTATTAATATAGTTTATTGCAGGATTAGAACTAACTGAAGTAATACTGCCACAATCGGCACAGGCAGGATTAGTATTTGTAAAAATCAATTGTAAAAAAGGCATTAACATACCAATAGAAACAATGGAAAAAACAATGCTTAATAACGTATAAGTAAAATATAATACAATCTGCTTTTTATAAGGAACGAGGTACCTGAAAACCCTGGAATATTTTTTCATTTTTTTAAATATGCAATTAAACGGCAAAGTAACTAATTTTACAGCTATTAAAGCGTAAACATTATGTTAGAAGGTAAAAGACAAAAGCAGGTGGCCGGGCTGCTTAATAAAGAACTGAGCGATATATTTCAGCGCCAGGGTTTAAATATGATTGATGGTGGTATGGTTTCAATTGCAGGCGTAAAAATTACTCCCGATCTTTTTGATGCCCGTATTTATTTAAGTTTTTTTAAAGTAAAGGATAATGATCTTGCCTTAAAAAAAATTGAGGAACATGCCCACGAAATAAAAAAAGAATTAACATCAAGGGTAAGGCACCAATTAAGAAGCATGCCCAAACTAACATTTTACATTGATGATACTTTGGAGTATGCGGAAAAAATAGATAAGCTGTTTAAGGAAATAAATGAAGCCCCCCCTATCTCTCCCAATGGGGGAAGAAATGAAAAAGAACAAAGCGCTGATTGAAGTTGCAGCCTATTGGATGAATTATTTTTTGATTCAACTAATTAACCATTTAACCAATTAACATTGTACCTCACTTTTGCCTGGAGATATTTTAAAGCAAAAAAAAGCGCTAATGCCATTAATATTATTGCATGGGTAACGGTGGGTGTTATTGCATTTGCCACCTGCTGCCAAATTTTAGTGCTCAGTGTTTTTAATGGTTTTGAAGGATTGGTAAAATCTTTATACGCATCTTTTTATACCGATATTAAAATTGTGCCCGATAAAGGAAAAACTTTTTTTATTACCCCTGCACAATTAACTCAAATTAAACAGCAGCCCTTTGTACAAAATTTTTCTTTAATTGCCGAAGAAAAAGCATTGCTGCAAAATGGAGATGGCGCACAAACAGTAGTGTATTTAAAAGGTGTAGATGATAATTATTCCAGGGTATCGGGTGTGCCAACTAAAATCAGTAAAGGAAAATTTGCTACCGGCACAGTTGATGAACCGGGTTTAATATTAGGCGCTGGCATTCAGTATGCAGTAGGTGTAAGTTTAAACCCTGCTTTTGAAAGTGATAAGCTTACTGTTATTCTACCAAAAAAATACAGCAGCGGCAGCGACCCTTTACAATCTTTAAGCGAAGGCAATGTACTGCCCACCGGCATCTTTACCATTCAGCAGGATTTTGATAATAAATACGCCATCACTAATATTGATTTTGTAAGACAACAGATGGGGTTAGCCGAAAATGAATACAGTGCGGTGGAATTAAAATTAAAAGATAAAACAGATGTAACTGATGCCAAAGAAAAATTATCAGCCTTAATGGGCAATAGCTATAAAATACAAACATTGTATCACCAAAACATGAGCCTTTACAATACCATGAAAATGGAAAAGTGGATTATTTATGCTGTGTTTACTTTAATATTAATTGTAAGTGCATTTACCATGATAAGCGCTTTAACCATGCTGGTGCTGGAAAAGCAAAAAGACATCAGCGTACTGCAAAGCATGGGAGCCAGTCAGTCTTCTATTTTAAAAATATTTTTAAGCGAAGGTTTATTGTTAGGTGCCATTGGGGCTGCATCGGGTATTGCGATGGCGGTAATTATTTGTTTACTGCAATTAAAATTTAAAATTATAAAATTAGGGGGGGGGTCTTTTTTAATAGATTATTTTCCGGTACAATTACTTGTTACCGATTTTTTATTAGTAGCTGCAACGGCTGCATTTATTGCTTTTATTGCATCGTGGTTTCCGGCACGTAAAGCAGCGGGGCAGGCTTTTGAATTACGCTAGCAAAGAAAAAGGGTTTCTAATATTCAAAAATATTATACAGATCTTAGTTCTCCTCCATGCCTAACCGCAAGGGTTTCAATAATCCCCCAGCGTTTCCGGCAATTGTGCCAGTGCTTTAGCCAACTGTTCATCATTAGGTGCAATGCCATGCCATTCGTGGCTGCCTTCCATAAAATCAACGCCTTTTCCCATGGAGGTTTTCATAATTATTACAATGGGCTTTCCTTTACCAACAAAAGTTTTAGCATTATTTAGTCCTGCAACTACGGCGTCCATATCATTACCTTCCATTTCCAGCACCTGCCAGTTAAAGGCTTCAAATTTTGCCCTTAAACTATCCAGGCCCATAATTTTTTTAGTAGGTCCGTCAATTTGCTGGCCGTTAAAATCAATAGTTGCAATAAGATTATCTACATTTTTATGCGCTGCAAACATTATGGCTTCCCAGTTTTGGCCTTCATCCAATTCTCCATCGCCATGGAGGGAGTACACAATATTGTTATCGTTATTTAATTTTTTTGCAAGAGCGGCACCAATAGCAACACTCATGCCCTGCCCCAGCGAACCGCTGGCAATGCGTACACCCGGCAAATGCTCATGCGTTGTAGGGTGGCCCTGTAAACGTGAATTTAATTTTCTAAATGTGGCCAGTTCTTTAACCGGAAAATAACCACTACGGGCAAGGGCACTGTAAAATACCGGTGATATGTGCCCGTTACTTAAAAAAAACACATCTTCGCCAGCCGCATCCATATTAAATGCAGGATTGTGTTTCATAATATTAAAATACAGGGCAGTAAAATATTCGGTACAGCCTAAAGACCCGCCAGGGTGGCCACTTTGCACACCATGAACCATACGTACAATATCCCTGCGTATTTGCGATGCTATTTCGGGTAAACTATTCATTTGGATGATTAATTTATTATTTAGAATTAAATTTTAAACTATTTTTTCGCTGCAAACCTACTCTAAATCAATTTACAGAAAAATTAAAAAATGGCTGTTTGATTAAATGGTTAATAATAAGTTTATAATTTTTCCGTTATTTTAAAAATAATCACGGAAAAACCTTTTTTCAGCAAATTTTCCTGAAATTATATATCAGGCAACTTTTTGGCACAAAGTTGGGTCTTACCTGAAAGTTATAAGTATTTCTTTAAAATATTAAGGTTACTTAAAACATATTTAATACTTTTGCAGCATAATAAATGCCATTAAATAAATTGAATGGATAATATCTTACTTAGTGCGGCCCTGGCTTTTTTAATAACTTTTTTTGCAATACCTATTATTATTCAGGTAGCCAAGGATAAAAAATTATTTGATGAGCCTGATGAACGCAAAGTTCATAAAACAGTTATCCCAACTTTAGGTGGCCTTGGCATTTTTGCAGGCTTTATTATTGCCACATTAATGGGTGTTCCTTCAGGCATTGGTTCCGAATTACAATATTTTGCAGCAGCTGCAACAGTAATTTTCTTTTTAGGTCTTAAAGATGATATTTTGGTTTTATCGGCCAGCAAAAAATTTATAGGACAGTTAATTGCAGCTGGCATTGTTATTAAATTTGGCGGTGTACAGTTAACTAATATGCATGGCTTTTTAGGCATTTACGAAATACCTCATATTGCCAGTATTATACTCACCATTTTTACCATTATAGTTATTACCAACTCTTTTAATTTAATTGATGGAGTAGATGGACTGGCTGGCAGCCTGGGTGTACTTACTACACTTGTATTTGGTACTTATTTTTTAATTGCAGGCCAGCTAACTTATGCTGTAATGGCGTTTTCACTTTCAGGCAGTATTATTGCATTTTTAATTTATAATTTTTCTCCTGCAAAAATATTTATGGGTGATACCGGCTCTCTTTTATTGGGATTGGTGAATGCCATTTTAGTGATTAAATTTATTAACATTGCCGGCAACCCTGCCGCTGCATATCCATTAGAAGCATCTCCTGCAATTGGTTTTGCTATTTTAATGATACCTCTTTTTGATACTTTAAGGGTTTTTACATTAAGGATTTTAGACCGCCGCTCTCCTTTTAGCCCCGACAGAACGCATGTACACCACTTTTTGTTAGATATTGGCTTCAGCCACCGCATGGTAACTTTTACTTGCGTATCGGTTAATATTTTATTTATCGCTTCGGCTTATTTTTTACGCCATTTGGGCACCACAACTTTACTCGGTATTTTATTAGTTTCGGCTTTTACATTTATTGGCATTATTTATTACAGCCGTCCTAAAAACAAAACTGTGGCAAATAATAATACTGTAGCCACCAATAACAATATTATAAAGCCACGCAAAATATTTTCGCTTGCCCCCGAAAGTGTGGAGGCCGATTAATTTTTTCTTACAACAATTACATCTTTCATTTTACTTACTGCTAAACAGCTTGTAAAATAAAATTCCGTTTATTTTTTGTGCCGTTAATTTTAAATGGATACCGCAAATAACGGTACTTTTTTATAGCTTTGCAACCACCTAATATTTACAAATATGGCCGAAGGATTAGATAAAATACTCAGCGACACAGAATCATCAATGAATAAAGCAATTAACCATCTGGAAGCAGAGTTGGTTAAAATACGTGCCGGCAAAGCCAACCCCACAATGCTTGATGGTATTATGGCCGATTATTATGGCAACCCTACGGCGATTAATCAAATTGCCAACGTATCTGTTTTAGATGCCCGTACTATTTCTGTACAGCCATGGGAAAAAAATATGCTGCAGGCAATTGAACGTGCTATAACGATGGCTAATATTGGTATTAATCCTCAAAACGATGGCACAGTAATACGTTTGTTTTTACCACCACTTACCGAAGAAAGAAGAAAAGAAATGGTGAAACGCTGTAACGGCGAAGGCGAACATGCAAAAATTGCCATACGCAACATACGCAGGGATAATATTGAAGCTATAAAAAAATTACAGAAAGAAGGCCTTAGTGAAGATATTTGTAAAGATGCCGAAAAAGAGGCGCAGGATATTACCGATAAATTTGTTGGGCTTATAGAAAAACATTTAGCCGCAAAAGAAAAAGAGATAATGGCGGTATAATAGCGAATATAAAAATATACAATGTCGAATGTGACGAACAGTTCAATAAACTGCAATAATCTTCTTTCTTAAAGACATTCGATATTCAACATTATAAAATTCAACATTCACTATGCAGTCTGCAAGGGAAACATGGTTTATACTTTTATCCGTTCCCTTTTACGCAATACTTATTGGTACCGAAATTTTATTGAGCAACTGGCAGCAAAAAAAATTTTATTCTTTAAAAGAAACATTACAGAATGTTTACCTCACTTTGGTAAATGCAGGGTTAGATATGTTACTGCGCTGGCTTTTTTACATCAGCATACTTACGTGGAGTTATCAGCATTATTTTTTTAAAATCGAAAATGCTTACCTGTACTGGTTTGCTTTATTTATTGCAGAAGATTTTGCATTTTACATAGAGCACCGCATAGACCATTACTGCCGAATATTTTGGGCAGTACATGTTACCCATCATTCATCAGAAGAGTTTAACCTTACTACAGGTTTTCGTTCATCGGTATTGCAGCCGGTGTACAGGTTTTTGTATTTTATTCCATTGGCATTATTTGGTTTTCATCCGCTGGATATAGTTTTTATGTATTCCATTACTCAAACTTATGGCATATTAGTACACACACAATACATCAACAAAATGCCACGGTGGTTTGAAACTATTTTTGTTAGCCCCAGCCACCACAGGGTGCATCATGCAAGCAATATTATTTACTTAGATAAAAATATGGGCATGTGCCTTATTATCTGGGATAAAATATTCGGAACTTTTCAGGAAGAGATAAAAGAAGAACCGGTAAAATACGGACTTGCAAAACCTGTAACAAATCATAATGATCCTTTTAAAATTATTTTTCATGAGTGGCAAAATATTGGTAAAGATGTTACGAAGAAACTACCATTAAGCACACGGCTTAAATATTTATTTATGCCACCCGGCTGGAGCCACGATGGAAGCAGTAAAACTGCCAGCCAAATGCGGCAGGAATTATAATTTTAAAAAATGAATTGTAAATTCCCACGCATTATTTTAAAGAAATTTAAGTTTATGTGTAATGTTATAACTCTATATAATGACAACTAAAACTCCAACAAAAAATATTAGTCTTAAAAATACAAATGCAATTACTCCGGCAAACTCATTTACTGCAAAACAGTTTATCGAAAAATTAAAAACTTTTCAGTCGGACGCAGAGCTAAAAAAAATTCAACGGTATTTTAAATCGGATAAAGGGCAGTATGGTGAGGGTGATAAATTTATGGGAGTAAAAATGGGGCAGCTATTTGCGTTGGCAAAAGAATTTAATGGTATGCCCGTTAGCGAAATTGAAAAGCTTCTTGAAAGCGATATTCATGAGGTAAGAGCAGGAGGCGTAAGCATAATGGATAAAGAAAGCCGCACTAAAAAGATTCCCGCCAGCCGCAGAAAAGAATTTTACGATTTATACATGCGCCGCCACGACAGAATAAATAATTGGGACCTGGTTGATCTGGGCTGTTTGTACATGACTGGAAGTTACCTGTTTGATAAGCCAAGAAAAATTTTATACCAACTTGCAAAATCTAAAAATTTATGGGAACGGAGAACTGCTATTTTAACCACCTGCTATTTTATAAGGCAAGGCGATGTTACCGATACATTTAAGATTGCTGAAATATTGTTAAAAGACAAAGAAGATTTAATACACAAAGCCACCGGATGGATGCTGCGTTTTGCCGGCGATAAAGAACCAAAAAAACTGTTGACCTTTTTAGATGAATATGCTGGAGTAATGCCTCGTACTTTATTAAGGGTTACTATTGAAAAATTGCCTGCAGTTAAAAAAAAATATTACGTGGATTAAAAAAAATAGTTATTATTTTATGCCATTTTAAAAGGTAGTAAAATGCTGCTTAACAACAAGGTTGCTTATACCCGAATACTTGCGAATATAAAAATTGGTAGCTTTGTGGCCTGCAGGAGTTTGAGAAAAAGAAGAAATAGTTACATCACCTAATTTTATATTTTTCAAATAAAGTGGCCGATAGATGAAAATGCCGTATACATTTTTAACATCAGGAATAAGCAAAATGAGGACGTATAAATTTGTTTTTTCATTACTTGTGGTTATTGCAATAACCACAGCTTCTGCCAATAGCCTGCTTATATCGGGCATTTCCAAAAAAGAGAAAGAACCTGAAACAGTTTCTCATTCTCTTTTACGAAAATCTTTAAAAACATATAAAATTTCTGGAAAAGTATCACAAACTTTTCCTTACTGCGGGGGTGCAAGGCCAACAAAAGAAATACTTGAACGATTAGCTACACCTTATGTTTTTGCAAATAAAAAATTTTATATACGGAGAGGTAAAATAAACAGCACAACTGCTAAAATAATAAAAAGCTTTATTACAGACAGCAGTGGGGCGTTTTCAATTCAACTTCAACCGGGAACGTATTCTATTATTTTAGAAGAACAACTATATAAAATTAAAGAAGAACATTATAAAAAGCCAAACCAGCGGGTTGATATAAAATGTTTAAATAAATGGTGGGCAAAACCATATTATTTACTAAAAGTAGAAAATAATAATATTGCTGATTTAAAATTTAATTTCCAGCGTCGCTGTTTTATAGATAGCGACATACCCTGCATTTATTATACCGGACCGCCTAGGCCCTGATGCGGATGCGGACAGGGAAATTAATTTCCTCAAAAAGTGCTTATATAAGTTTCTAAATCAATATTTTCATGTATATCTAAGCGCTTGCGCAAACGGGTACGTGTTTTTTTAACACTGTCTGCAGAAATGCCGAGAATAGCAGCCGCTTCTTTATTGGTAAGTTTCAGTTTTATAAAAAGGAATAACCTTTCTTCTGCTTCAGTAAGTTTAGGATGTGCATTACGTAACCGGAGCAAATAACCAGGAAAAGCTTTTTCAAAATATATTTTAAAGGCAGACCAGTCTGCAGGTGTCAATATGCGCTGGTTATAAATATTTTTTTCAAAGTCATTGACTTCATCAGGTTTTTCATACCTCTCACTTTCAATAACCTTCTCTTCTTCAATAACAACTGCTTGTTCAAATTTTTCTGTTGCTGCTGATGTCTGTTCAGCTAATGAATTAGCAGCAGCAATTATTGTAAACGCTGGTTTTGATACTTTTTCTTCCAACGCTGCAAGCAGGCTGTTCTTTTCCATTAAAATACGGGTGAGTTGTTCCAGGTTACCCAGTGTATGTGCCTGTTTTCTTTTTGCTTTTCTTCTTTGTGACAGCCACGTCAGTAAAATAAAAATCAATAGCAAGCCAACCGTAATAATAGTCCATGTTCTTTTTTGAATAGTATTTTTTGCAATGGATATTTCTAACAGGCTTTTCTCCAGTGCAAGTTCTTTTTCCAGCACTTTACGGCTTGTATTCAGATTAACCATCTTTATCTGCAATTCAGCACCCCTTATACTATCATTTATTGAATAATAATCCTGCAGATATGTGAAAGCAGCATGGTAATCCCCTTTTTTATTAAAGATGATACTCATGTTTGCATAGTTATGTGATAACTGCTCATACCATCCATGCTGTTTATTGATAACTATACACTCCTCTAAAATTTTTAACGCCTTATCATATTCCCCCATCTTAACCAATAAAGCCGCAAGGTTATTTTTAGCGCCTAATTGTTTGAAAAGATTTTTACCAGTCATTATAATAGCAATTGAACTATCGAGGTATTTTTTGGCACCGGGATAATCTCCCATTTCGCTTAACAGGTTACTATAGTTACTGTAATAGGCATATAACTTATTACTATCAGTATATTTCCTTATTAATGGGATAGCCAATGCATAATAATGTTTTGCGGAATCATAGTTTTGCAACCTTTGATAAGCCAGCCCTATTTCTTTAAGGTTGAATGCAAGACAAGAGCTGTCTTTTGTTTTACTGCATTCTTGCAAAGTGAGTATAAAATTTTTGAGAGCAGATTCAATATCATTCAACTCAAAATCAAGAATTCCCCTCTTGCCATGAACAGCCGCCTGCCAGCTTAGATTTCCTGTTTGCTGTGCAATACTATCTGCACTAAACAGTTGCAGTGTTGCTTCTTCATAATAATTTTTTTCTAAATAGTCAGACCACAAATACAAATGCCCATAAAATTGCTGTTCAACATTTTTGTTTTCAATTGCTTTTTGTAAGTAAGCCTGATGTATATCTATTTTTTCTTTTATTAAAATTGTATCCCCATGTTTTACAGGATTAGCGACTGAATATTCTTTTTCGAAATTAGTTTGACAATAGCCATTGTAACTATTGATAAAAAGGAAAATTCCCAGTGCAGAAAAAAATACTTTCATATATATATTACGCAAAATTAGCGTGCAAAAATAGTCCCCTTTTTTGTCCTTACCGAATTAATAAAAATTGTCCACCATATTGTCCCTGCTATTTAGTATTAAATAATCATTACCTCTTACTTAAAAGATAGTTTGTACCGTAACTTTATAATCTACTTTCCGCTACTAAATTCACATTACTTCATTACCAATTCTATTACAATTATAAATCTTTTAAACATGAAAATTTTACAAAGAATTACTTCCGTACTGGCAGTTTTACTGCTATTGAGTTCAATGCAAATTAATGCCCAAAATGTAAAATGGCAGCAAATGGGCAATAACAAAAATGCAAATTTTTACCAGGTGCAGCAAGATTTTAATAACTATTGGCAGGGAAGAAGAATTGAAAAAGGCAAAGGCTACAAACCATTTAAAAGATGGGAGGCATATATGGCTCCAAGGGTTTTTCCTTCGGGCAATATGAATTTGCCTTTGACAGAATACACTAATTATAACCAGTGGAAAGTTAATAACCCTAATATAATATCTGCCGCAAACTGGACAGAATTAGGCCCAATAGGCTCACCATCGGGTCCTTTACCCTATACAAGAACTGGCGCAGGCAGGTTAAGCTTTGTACGCTTTGATCCCACTAACACCAACATCATGTATGTGGGTGCTCCCGACGGCGGTTTATGGAAATCAACCAATGGCGGCACAAGCTGGACAACCAATACAGATTTTTTAACCATCATCGGTTGTTCTGATTTATGTATTGACCCAACCAATACCCAAATCATGTATCTGGCTACCGGTGACCTGGAAGGCAACAGAAACAGTAATGGGGTATTTAAATCAACTGATGGAGGAGCAACCTGGAATACTACAGCAGGAGCAAACTGGCCACCATCAAATTTCTGGAAAATCAGTAAGATGTTAATGAACCCCTCAAATCCTTTGAACATGGTTGTTTCTACCAATGTTGGTATTTTTCGCACAACAGATGGCTGGGCAACATCAAATTTTCAACAGGCAGGTGATTTTAAGGACATGGAGTTTAAACCAGGCGATGCCAATACGGTTTATGCTGCAGGAAAAGAGTTTTGGAAATCAACTGATAACGGAGTTACCTGGGCACAGGTTACAACAGGTTTACCGTCCTCCTCAACCGTATCACGTATTGCCTTGGGAGTTACAACCGGCAATGATGCTTATGTATATGCTTTAATTGGTAAGGCCTCTGATAATTCTTACTTGGGTATGTACCGTTCTACCAACAGCGGCACTTCTTTTTCTCTTCGTTCTTCAACTCCCAATTTATTGGGTTATGAAACCGATGGTTCTGATGCCGGAGGACAAGCATTTTATGATCTGGCTGTAGCTGTATCCCCTACTAACGCCGAAGAAGTAACTACCGGGGGTATCAATCACTGGAAATCTGTTGATGGTGGAACTACCTGGAGTAATCTTTCTTTCTGGGCTTCAGGCGAAGTGCATGCCGACATTCATGAAATCAATTATCTGCCGGGAAGTAGTACTACTATGTTCTCTTGCAATGATGGTGGTATTTTTAAATCAATTGACAATGGAGATAATTTTGTTGACATCAGCAATAATTTAGCCATCAGTCAGGTTGTTGGCATTGGTTTATCTGCAAATGTTGCCAACACAATAGTAGCAGGCACACAAGATAATGGCACCAGTATAAAGACAGCTACAAGTTGGGCAAATATTTATGGAGGCGATGGCGGAGAATGTTTTATGGACCCTACAAATAACAATACCGTCTATATACAATATGTACAGGGAGCATTTAACCGCTCAGACGATGGTGGTGCAACCAGTAACAGCATTACAACCGGTTTACCAACAGGGTTTGATTTTTATAGCACATGGATTATGGATCCTGTTAACCCTAACAGGTTATATGCAGGAGGCGTTCCAACACTTTACACCAGTGCTAACAAAGGCGATCTTTGGACTGCATTAGGCACGCCTTCAGGCACCGGTTCTATTAAAGGCATTGCAGTGGCAGCAAGCAATCCTGCTGTTATTTACACTATTAAAGAAGATGCTGTTTCCAAATCAATCAATTCAGGAGCAGCTTTTTCCAATATTACCGGAACACTTCCGGTAGGTAGTGCAGCTTTATCAAGTGTTACCGTTTCTAATACTAGCCCAGATAAAGTATGGGTAACTTTTTCGGGCTATAGTGCAGGTAATAAAGTTTTTAAATCCATTGATGGAGGAACTACCTGGACAAATATTTCTACCGGGCTTCCCAATTTACCCATCAACACCATTGTATCTGTAAATGGTAGCAGTAATGATGCTGTATATATAGGCGCAGATATAGGTATTTATTATTTAGATAATAGTGCAGCAGGTGGTTGGGCTGCTTACAATACTAATTTGCCCAATGTAGCGGTAAGAGATTTAGAAATATATTATCCCACCAATAAGCTTAGGGCGGGTACTTATGGCAGGGGTGTATGGGAAAGTGATTTAAACATCATTGTGTTGCCAATTGATTTGGTTAAGTTTTATGTAACACTTAAAGGCAAAAATGATGCCTTGCTGCAATGGCAAACAGCTACTGAAAGTAATTCCAAAGGCTATGAAATAGAAATGGCTCAAAATAATTTGTCTTCTTATAAATACATAAGTTTTGTAGCAGGCAAAGGCAACAGTTCTACATTAACTAACTACCAAACTGTGGTACCTAATCTTGCTCCGGGCACTTATTATTTCCGCTTAAAAATGATCGACCTGGATGGTAAGTTTAAATATTCGTCAACACAAATTTTAAAGGTTAGTGCCGATGATATTGTTCGCATTTATCCTAACCCCAGTAAAGACGGTTTTGTATTTGTTGAATTAGCTACTCCTGCTAATAAAAAAATAAATGTAAAAATTACCAACGCATCCGGGCAGGTAGTTAGCAACAAGGATTTTACTAATTATGTGAATCCATTAAAAATAAAATTACCTGCAATTTCAGGAGAATACTATATTCAAATCACTACAGTAGATGGTGATATTATGGTAAGAAAATTGGTAACTGTTAAATAAAGAGTTCCCTGATTTTACACAAAGGCAACCCCCAAATAAGGGTTGCCTTTGTGTATTTTACAAAACACTTTTATAAAAAAAATTAAATCTGATTAATATATTTAAAGCAATAAATCATTTTGTAAATTTATTATACATCCGCAGGGATGGTTACGGTTAAAACGCAACCCTTGCCCGTTTGAGAAACAAAACTGGCATTTCCATTATATGATACAGCCCTGCTTTTAATATTTTCAATTCCTATACCGTTTTGTTTTACTGCAGTATTAAAACCAATACCATTATCAACAATAATCAGCTCAATGGTTTTTTGTTTTTTTGCAATGCTTATCCATATTTCTTTTGCCTTTGCATGCTTTAAAATATTATTTAACTGTTCCTGCACAATTCTTAAAATATTCAGTTTAAATTTATTGCTTACACTATTTTCGGTAAATTTTTTTAAAGCACAATATATTTTTACCGGATTTACTTCCATCATATCCGCAGCAAGTTTTTCTATTGCTTCGGCAAGCCCCATATTTTTAATAATATCTGTAATAAGCCCTTTTGATAATTTTCTGATTTCTTCAATTGCAGAAAGTGTGTATTCGGTAGAACGGTTTAAATACATCTGGCTGTTTGCTCCGCCACGTTTTGCCATTTCAACATACATTTTGGATGCACCAAGCAACTGGTTAATATTATCATGCAGTTCTTTACCAATGTCTGATCTTTCAGTTTCCTTTGCATCTTCCGCAGCTTCTGCAATCTGCAATTCTTTTAATTTTATTTCCAGTTCCAATTTTTCTTCCAGTACTTTTTGCCTTGATAAATCCTGCATGGCGCCTATCATTCTGTAAGCTTTGCCATCGGCATACCTTATGATGCTTGCCCTTACATATACTTTAGCAATAGATCCATCGGCACGGGTAACACGGTAAGCATGTTCCCAATGTGTTGCTGCAGATGCAATAGCATTACGCAGTTCTTTTGTTATTGCATCTTTATCATCAGGGTGCAGGTAATTTACCCAGTCGGTAATCATATTCCCTTTATTATCTTTTATTACATAGCCAAACAATTCCTCAAACCCATCACCTAAAAAAACTTCATTGGTTTTTAAATCCCAGTCCCATATCACATCAAAAGAAAGTTTTGCCGCAAGTAAAAAATTTTTGCGCTGTTCTTCCTGTATTATAATTTCATCTTTCAGTTTTTTTTCCAGTTGCTGCAGCCTGCTGATATCCTGAGTAGCACCTATCAATCGCACCGCCTTACCTTTTTCATCTCTTACAATACTTGCACGGCTGGTAACTTCAGCTATTGAGCCATCTTTTCGCCTGAGCATATAAGAATCGCTCCAGTTATTTTTTGAAGAAGTGAGTGTTTTAAATAATTTTTTTTCAACAATATTTTTTTCTCCGGGCAGCAGGCAGTGCAGAAAATCTGAAAAGCTTACTGTATTGTTTTGCACTTTATAGCCAAACACTTCTTCAATACTGTCGCCGGCATAAATTTCGTTGGTGGCGGTATCCCAGTCCCACATTACATCGTACGATGTTTTGGCAATATGTTTTATCCATTTATTATTTTCTACAATCCTTGCATCAGATTTTGCACGGGCAAGAATAATATTACCGGCAACTTTTTTGGCCTGCTCAGTATCAATAGTTTTTTGTTTTGCTTTAGCAATTATAATATTATCTGCAATGCTCTTTTCTTTTTTTATATCAATCTTTTTTTGTGCAGATTTAGCAAGAATAATATTATCAGCAACTAACTTTTCTTTTTTACTGTCAATTTCTTTTTGCAACAAAATTCTGGGGCTGATATCTGCAACTGTAGTAATAGCTTTTTTAATTCCATACTCATCAGTAAAAACAGCAGAAGTAATTTCGCAGGTAAATTTTTTAGCACTCTTTTTTATTGCAGTTACAAACCCAACAGATTTTCCTTCCTCGGTTCTCTGTTTCAACAATTTTTTAAACCCACTTTCTCTTATATCAAAAATATCTGTTCGGTTTTTAGTTACCAGTTCTTTTTTAGAATACCCAAAAAGTTTGCAGGCAGCGCTGTTAACGGTTATAATTTTTCCTGTATTGGCGGTGGTAATAATATTTGCCTGTACTGCATTATCAAAAGCAAGATGGCGGAGATTATCAACTGGCAAAGCTGTATTTTTTTTAAACCTGCCGTTTGATTTTTTGCTAATGCTTTGTAAATTTTTATGCATTATAATAAGGGTTAATCAGAAAGGTATTTCAATAATATGTATACCTGTTATATAATTTTAAATTTTACTTATATAATTCACAGATTTGTAAATAAAAAAGCCCTGCTTTTTACAGCAGGGCCACACATACAAAACAATACAAATTTTTATAAAAATATTTTGAACATTAAAATGTTAATCAGGTTTTTTTCCTTCTAAAAAACTGTTGATGGTGCTGATTTCTGCCTGGTTATTATCGTCGGATTTTACAGTATAGTTGCTGTAAAAATTTTCTACTTCTGCAATAGAATTATGTAATTCCATATTGCGGCGAAGGTAAGCTGGAACCATTTCAAACTCATTATTCGGATCGGCTGCATTGATGTTGAATGACAAATTACGCAGCTTCGCAATGCGTTCTATAGCCCGGCGCCTAAGTTCCTCTGTTTCGTCCTGCGGTGCAAGCTCCTCAACATTGGACATCATGATGGGCTGAGTTTGTTGTACAAGTTGCTCTTCCTCCGCCGCTTGATGGGATTTAACTACCATCTGCATGTCTTCAATCTCGGTTTCGTCGGCCTTAATTGTTATCTGCAACGGCAGTAGCTCCTCTTTAGAATTGGATTTTGCTTCTGGCTGTTCCTCCACATAAATTTGTGCAGGCTTCGCCAATTTAACCCCCGACGAAGGGGCATTGCTAGCATTTTTATTTGTTGAAATAACTGTTTGAACGCTGGTTTTAATAACGGGTTTTTCGCTGGGTACCGGAGTTGTGGGTATATCAAACGCTATTACAGGTGTTTGATCTTTAGCCGAAGATATTTCAAAAAACACAGGCGCTTCTTCAATTTTTTCCCCAAGCTTTTCCCCAGTAATTTTACTTGGTGGTTCTACTTTTATTTTTTCACTTTTAGTTTCTACCAGCTTAGGCATCATGTCATCTTCAATAAATTGTACAGCGGGTGTTTCACTTATTTCTGCAATGGCTTTATCCTCCTCTTCTTCAAATTGCAAAGTGGGTTGCTGTATTGGTTTTACAACTTTTAAAACAGGTATTTCTTTTACCGGCATCTCCAGTGTCATCACAATTTTATCATCATCCTTTTTTATTTCTGTTGTTTCAACAGTTGCCTTTTTTTCAAACGGATCTTTATGTTCAAAACCTGTTGCTATTAGTGTAATACCAATCTGGCTGCCTAAACTGTTATCGTAACCCAAACCTAAAATAACATCAGTATCTTCTCCTGCATTACTCAATAAATGATTTTGAATTACTTCTACTTCATCCATGGTAAACTCGTGTTCGCCTTCAGCAGAATTAATATTTATCAAAATCCATTTTGCACCTTTAATATCGTTATCATTCAGCAATGGAGAGTTCAATGCATTTTCAATAGCATCCTGTGCCCTGTTTTCGCCTTCGGCAGATGCGCTGCCTAAAATTGCTACACCACCATTACTCATTACAGTACATACATCGGCAAAATCCACATTAATTTGACCGGTACTGTTAATTACATCCGTAATACATTTTGCTGCAGTGGCTAATACATTATCTGCTTTTGCAAAAGCTTCTTTCATTTTTAAATTACCAAACTGGTGGCGCAGTTTATCGTTGCTTATCACCAGCAAAGTATCTACATGATTTTTCAAGAGCATCACACCTTCTTCTGCCTGTGCAATTCTTTTCTTTCCTTCATAAGCAAACGGAGTGGTAACAATCCCCACCGTTAGTATGCCCAAATCTTTACAAATTTTTGCTAAGATTGGTGCACCACCTGTACCGGTACCGCCACCCATGCCGGCAGTAATAAATGCCATCTTGGTATTTACTTCCAGTATCCGTTTTATTTCTTCTAAACTTTCTTCGGTTGCCTGCCTGCCAATGGCAGGATTTGCACCAGCGCCTAAGCCTTGTGTTAAGTGCGGCCCCAACTGAATTTTGTTAGGCACTTTACTTAATGCAATGGCCTGTGCATCTGTATTGCAAATAATAAAATTCACGCCTTCTATGTTTTGCGAAAACATATGGTTAACTGCATTGCTGCCACCGCCGCCAACTCCAATCACTTTAATGATGGAGGATTGCTCTTTCGGCAAATCAAAATGTATCATAGTTGTTTGTTTTAAAGCCCCCTAAATCCCCCAAGGAGGACTTTGAAGAACTGTTAGAATTTATACAGCACCTAATTTTCGATTATTAAACAAGGAAAAATATGTACTGAACATTAATATTGGGTTAGTCAAGAATTTTTTTTAAACGGTCATTTAATCTTTAATCATCATTGTTGTGTCACTTCCCGATTTTTATCGGGATACTATTATTTCTTTATTCATCTTTAATTATGATATGCTATCCTATGCATCTTCGAAATAATCTTCTCCATTTCCCTCCCCTCCGGGGGAGGATAGGAGGGGCTACAATTTTGCATCCTCTTCTTCTTTAAATAAATCTATCAATCCAATTTTAAAAGAATCCATAAAGCCTTTTAATGTTTTGCGCTGTTTAACTTTTACAGTTTTAGTTTCTTCCACCACATCAAGTGTTTCGTCAACAGGCTGCTGCTGCAAACTCTCTGGCACTTCTATTTTTCTAAAGCTTTCTTCAAACTGTTTATTTTTATTTTCGTAATCGTTATAGCCTTTTAATATCAAACCAATACAGGTACTGTACATAGGTTTTGCCAGTTCATCAATATGGCCTGCAGCCAAATGTTCGTTAGGGTAACCAATCCGTGCATTCAATCCCGTTACATATTCTGTTAGCTGAATTAAATGTTTTAATTGAGAACCACCACCGGTTAATATTACACCGCCATTCAGCATTCTTGTATCCAGCCCAACCTGTTTTAAATGATACGTAACAAAATCCATTATCTCACTCATACGTGCCTGTATAATTCCTGCTAAATTTTTTACAGAGATTTCTTTTGGCGCCATACCACGTAAACCCGGAATAGTGATGAATGCATTTGATTTTGCTTCGTCGCTTAAGGCACTTCCAAACTGCACTTTCATTTGCTCTGCCTGAGTTTTTAAAACACCTAAACCGGTTTTAATATCGTTGGTAATATTTTCGCCACCGAAAGGGATAACCGCAGTATGTTTTAAAATACCTTCATAAAAAACAGCAAGATCTGTTGTACCACCACCAATATCCACAATGGCAACACCGGCTTCTAAATCCTGGTCGCACATTACGGCAGCTGCAGAAGCCAATGGTTGCAATACCAAATCTTTTGTTTGCAAGCCTGCTTTTTCAACGCTGCGATTAATGTTGCGAATAGCGTTTTTATCACCGGTTATTATATGAAAGTTGGCACCCACTTTTACGCCACTGTATCCAATGGGGTTAGGAATATTTTGAAAATTATCTACCGTAAATTCCTGCGGAATAACATCAATAATTTGATCTCCTGCAGGAATATAAGTACGGTATTGATCTGCAACTAAGCGGTCAATTTCTTCCTGGCGAATTTCTTCTTCAATACTTTGCCTTACAATATCGCCACGTGTTTGCAAACTTTTTATATGATGGCCAGCAATACCTACATACACTTCTCCAATTTCTAAATTGGGGTTACTGTCGTAGCAATTTTTTAATGCCATTTCAATGGCCTTAATAGTTTGATCGATGTTTAACACCATGCCGTGTTGTACACCGTTACTGTTGGCCCTGCCAAAACCAAGTATTTCTAATTTGCCGTATTCGTTTTTACGTCCGGCAATAGCAGCAATTTTTGTGGTGCCGATATCGAGTCCTACAATGATGGGTTGTTCGTGATGCATAGTTGTATGTTTTGTTTGTACCCTATCCCCTAAAAGCAGATAAGAATGTTTGTGTATGTTTATTTAATCTTTTCGAATAAAGTTATCTAATTTTCTTATTTATATTTTATTATAAAATCATTCCCCTTTTAAGGCACAGGAGCATAATCATTTTTATTGGGCATTACCACTTTTGGTTTTGCCGGTACTGGTTTTACAACATTTGGTTTTGCATTAATAACTGGGTTGATGATTGTTTTTTTAACAGGAGTAATAGTATTGCTCTTGTTAACTGGATTGGATTTTACAACTGCAGGTTTTGCAGCTGCTGGTTTTTTAGAAGGAATTGGATTGGATGCTGCAGGTTTTGTAACCGCAGGTTTTACAATGGGTAACGGATTAGTGTTTGCCGGGATTATTACCGGCTGAGTGGTTGTTGGCTGCGGAGGTAAATTATTTATTGGGTTTGATGTTTCGTAATTATCTTCCCTCTGTATTGATTGCTGAATCATACTGCTGTCGGCAGTGTTATTATTATTATCGGGTATAATTGTTTGTACAGAATCTTCTGACTGCCTTGCGGCATTAGCTGCAATAATTTGCATTATTTGTATTGTTCTTATGGAATCGGCTGTTTTTTCTTCTGCACCTTTTATTTTTGCCACCACCTGGTTTTTAAACTGCACATTAATTACACTGTATTTATTCCAGCCGGTTTTTACCATTACATTTTTATAAAACAACTGCAGCTTGTTAAATTTTTCTTCGGCATCAGTTGCATTACCAAATACAATTAGCTGATTACCTATTTTAGGAATCATTTCAAAATTTCTTTCCGGAGTAATATCTATCTGGTCAATCATCGCCATCCTAAATGTATCTTTTTGAATGGCGATACTGATATTTTTTATATCATTTAATAAACTGCTGTCGGCTGCTGACAAAACAATATTATCTGAAGGAAAACCAGTGAACACCGGCAGCCTTGCTGAAAATTTATCGCTCAGTGGTAACATTGTTAATGCAGTATCAATATAAAAAGATGTACTATTTGTTGTAAATACTCTTGCCACCGGTTCTCTCTCCCTCAGGTTTACTTTTAAGATATCATTATTATCAAAGAACAACTCTGCATTTTTTACCCACTTACTTTTTTCAAGTTCTGTTTCAATTTTTCTTAAATCGAAAGAACCTATTGCCTGGCCAATGGGATTTGTTTTACAAACATTTTTTATTGCATTTAAAATATCATCTTCATCAACAAATTTTGGGCCGTTAGTTTTTTCAATACCTGATATTTTTATTTCAACGTCTTTACATTTTTTTAGATCATTTTTTTTAATAGCAGCAACCAGCAGCACAGTTGTACCTGCGCTTACCATTACCCATAATATGGCTAAGAGGATTTTTTTAATGCTGTATCGTTTGTGTTCGCTCATTCCGGGCCCCTCTATCTCCCCTGAAGGGGGAGGAAAAGGAGAAGATTATGTTTTATTAATTACTGTTTGTTAATATTTTTTTTATTGGTTCTACTACTGTATCTATATCTCCTGCTCCTGCAGTTATCAGTAATTCTGTTTTACCATTTTTAATCCATTCTAAAATTTCAGTTTTATGCAACACTTTTTTATTGGTGCTTTTCATTTTATTCAAAATCATTTCGCTGTTCACTCCTTCCATTGGCAATTCTCTTGCCGGGTAAATGGGTAAAAGAATTATTTCATCTGCACTGTCTAAACTTTCTGCAAATCCATCTGCAAAATCTTTGGTACGGCTAAACAGGTGCGGTTGAAAAATAATAGTGCATTTTTTATCGGGGAATAATTTTTTTGCCCCGGTCAATAATGCTTTCAATTCATCAGGATGATGTGCATAGTCATCAATAAAAATTTGCTTTTCATTTTTAACTATATACTCAAACCTCCTTTTTACCCCTTTAAAAGAACTTACTGCAGCTTTTATTTTTTCGTCTTCAATATTTAAATGATGCGCTACTGCAATTGCTGCAATCATATTTTCTATATTGTGCATACCCCCCATGTTCAACTCTACCTCATTTAATTTCCAGCTTATAGCAACAGGATTTTTATATATTACATCAAACTGATAACTGCCGTTATTCATTTTTATATTAGCGCCACAAACATTTGCTTTTACATCATCTAAATGGTACGTTAAATGATGCGATGCTTTTAATGCTGCTGTTCTGCTTAAACCGAATTTGCTCAGCAACAAACCGCCTTCTTTCACCTTTGTACTAAAATCAATAAATGCCTGCTCTACATTTTCTGCTGTACCATAAATATCTAAATGGTCTGCATCCATTGCTGTAATGATGGCAACATCGGGACTTAATTTCAAAAAACTTCTGTCGTACTCATCTGCTTCCACCACACAAACATTTTTTTCACTCGGCCAAAAATTACTGTTATAGTTAACTGCAATGCCCCCAAGAAAAGCATTACAACCATAACCGCTGTGTTGTAAAATATGTGCCGCCATTGCACTGGTTGTTGTTTTACCATGTGTACCTGCTACACAAATATTAAATGAGCTGCCTGTAATTGCACCCAGTACATCGCTGCGTTTTACAACAGCGTAATTATGTGCCAGGTAATAATTTAATTCGGCATGATCTTTTGGAACCGCCGGTGTATAAACTATTAACTGTGCATCTGTATCAATGAACTAAATATTATCTTCGTAATGCACTTTTATTCCTTCTGCTGCTAATTGCTTTGTTAAAGCAGTTTCTGTTTTATCGTAACCGCCTACTATCACATTTTTAGCATTGAAGTATCTTGCCAGTGCACTCATACCAATACCTCCAATACCAATGAAATAAATTCTGCCCCCGCCCCCTGAAGGGGAGTTATTCATCGAGTCTACAATTTCTTTTACATCTTTCATTCTGTTACAATCCCTGCTGGATTTTTTAAATACAATTCAATATTTCTTTAGCAATAATTTCATCTGCATTAGTAATGCCCAGTTTGCTGATGTTAGTAATTAATTCATGTTGTTTATTTTCACTTCTAGATAAACTGACAATTGCTGTTACCAACTTATCTAACGCCTCATTATCTTTTACCATTATGCCAGCATTTATATTAACTAAACTTTGTGCATTTGCAGTTTGATGATCTTCTGCTGCATAAGGATAAGGCACAAAGACAGCAGGTTTTTTTACCACACCCATTTCTGCAATTGCCATAGCACCGCTGCGGCTTATCACTAAATCTGCTGCAGCGTAAGCGTATTCCATTTGTGTAATAAAATCGTTTACCCAAATATTGCTTTTGCCTTCAGCCCTTTCTTTTCCCTTTTCGGCGTAAGTTTTACCCGTTTGCCAAATCAGTTGTAACTCATTTTTTTCAAACTCGCCGATGTGTTTATGTATCGCTTCGTTAATGCTTTTTGCACCCAGGCTGCCGCCAACAGAAAGAATAGTTTTTTTTTGTGGATCTAATCCAAAATAACTGACACCTTCTGCTCTTGTTAAAGTGCTTTGCGATATGGCTGATCTTACCGGGTTACCCGTTTGCATTATTTTATTCCCGGGGAAAAATTTTTCCATTCCATCGCTGGCGGTAAAAATGCGGATGGCATTTTTACCCAGCAGTATATTGCTTTTGCCTGCAAATGAATTACTCTCGTGAATAAAAGTTTTAATTTTTTTTGACTGGGCATAACGCAATACCGGATAACTTGAATATCCGCCAACGCCAATTACCGCATTTGGATGAAACGAATTAAAAATTTGCCGCACCTGGAAAAAACTTTTTACCAGCTTAAATGGTAAGCCAACATTTTTTATCAAAGAACTTCTGTTAAAACCTGCTATATCCAATCCCTTAATTTCAAAACCTGCCTGCGGTACTTTTTCCATTTCCATTTTTCCTTTTGCACCTATAAACAAAAACTCTGTTTGTGGCTGCAATTTTTTTATGGCGTTTGCAATAGCTATTGCCGGAAAAATGTGGCCGCCTGTGCCGCCACCTGCGATGATAACCCTGATGCCCCCTCCGCTCCCTAAAGGGGGTACCGTAGCAGCTTTTTCACTTTTTACTTCATTCATTTATAAAACAGTTCAAGTCTATTTTTTGCATACCCTTCAAATACTCCGCACTAACCTTCGCTAAGATCAGTTCCCCCTTTAGGGAGCGGAGGGGGTTCTAACTGCTCCACATTTCTTGCCACACTTAAAATAATACCGATAGATAAACAGGTAAACAAAAAACTGCTGCCTCCCATACTTACTAACGGTAACGTAACCCCTGTATTGGGGAATGCATTTACTGCCACTCCCATATTTGCTATCGCCTGAATTACCAATGTAAAACTTAATGCCAGCGCCAAAAATGCGCCGAAGGCAAAAGGGCATTTTCGATATAACCTTATACAGCGGTATAAAAACAACAGGTAAATAAATACCATAAATGAGGCGCCAAAAAAACCATACTCCTCAATAATTATTGCATAAATAAAATCGCTGTAAGAGTGTGGTAAAAAATTTCTTGCTTCACTGTTGCCCGGGCCTCTGCCCAACCATCCACCATTGGCAATAGCAATTTTTGCCTGGTTAATCTGGTAGGTTTTTTCTGTTTCATCGTTTTTACTGCTGTACACAAATGTTTGTATGCGGCTAACCCATGTTTTTACACGGCCTGCATCAAAAATTGCAGGTAATTCTTTTGCTTTGCGCTCTGCAGTATCGTATGTAGTTACAGCAAGTGTAAATAAAAAGATTACCGGTATCAAAGCGATTGCTATTGATAACAGCATGTGTTTTGCATTTGCCCTGCCAATAAACATCAGCATAAAACTTGTTGCACCCACCAGCAAAGCTGTAGATAAATTTGCAGGGGCAATAAGAGCACAGATAATTATAACGGGTGTAATGATGGGTAAAAAACCTTTTTTAAAATCTTTAATTACATTTTGTTTGCGGCTAAGCTGAAGGCTTAGATACATGAACAACGCCAGTTTTGCCATATCTGATGTTTGCAAAGTCATGTTAATTACCGGCAATTTTATCCAGCGGCTGCCTTTATTAATTTCTTCGCCAAAAAAAGTTGTGTAAAACATTAATGGTATAGAAATTAAAAATAAAATTTTTGCTACCCTTGCATAAATCGTATAATTAACCCGGTGTGCAAAATATATAATCACCAATCCAATAATTATAAATGCAAACTGTTTAAATAAATAACTTTCGTTGCTCTTACTGTATTTATAAGCCAATGAACCTGTACTGCTGTACACCACTAATAAACTTACTAACGTAAGAATAACCACAATACCCCAAATAACACGGTCGCCTTTGGTTTTGCTAACCAAATTGTTACTGATGTTTGGTGTAAATAATTCTTTTATGTTTATTAAGTTTGCCATGCCCCTATCTCCGCCAGCTGGCGGAGGACTTATTGGTTTTTTATTTTTGCTTTATAATTATTCTTTTCAATTTTTTTTATACAGTTTTATCTTAACAAGGTCAGACGAGACGTCAGACCTTTACAATTCCTTCACCGCTTTTTTAAATTGATTGCCCCTGTCTTCGTAATTTTTAAACAGATCAAAACTTGCACATGCAGGGCTTAATAAAACTACATCGCCTTTTGCAGCAAAATGAAATGCAGCTTCTGTTGCTTCTTTTGCCGAGGTGGTATTTACAATCAGTGGCATAATATCTCCAAATGCCTCATGAATTTTTCTGTTATCAGCACCCATACAAACAATGGCTTTTACTTTTTCCTTAACCAATTCTTTTAATAAAGAATAATCGTTGCCTTTATCTACACCGCCTAAAATTAATACCACCGGTTTTTCCATGCTCTCCAATGCAAACCATGTACTGTTTACATTTGTAGCTTTACTGTCGTTAATAAATTCTACATTTTTTATTGATGCAACAGGTTCCATCCTGTGTTCTAAACTTTCAAAAGTTTGTAACGCTTCTCTTATTTTTTCCTTTCGAATATCAACCGCAGATGCTGCTAAACTTGCAGCCATACTGTTATACTGATTGTGTTTGCCTTTTAAAGCAAAGTCTTCAATACTCATTTGCATTTCTTCGTTCTTCCATTTCAAATGCATTTTTGCGTTCATCAGGTATGCACCCTGTGGCAGTGGTTTACTCATGGTAAATGGGGCTAGTATTGATTTAATGTGATAGTTGCTGATATATTTTTTTGTTGTGGCATCATCCAGAGAATAAATAAAAACATCTCCGGGTTGCTGATTCATTGCAATACGAAATTTGCTGCTGATATAATTTTCTATTTTGTAATCATACCTGTCTAAATGATCTTCGGTGATGTTGGTCAATACTGCAACATCGGGCCTGAAAGTTTTTATATCGTCCAACTGAAAAGAACTTATTTCGGCTACGTATAAAGGTTTAGGATCTACCGCAACCTGTTTTGCAAATGAATAACCAATATTACCCACCATGGCACAATTGCCGCCGGCATGTTTGCAGATGTGATAAATTAATGCAGTGGTAGTTGTTTTTCCGTTGCTGCCTGTTATAGCAATAATTTTACTGTTGCCTTTATAGCGGTAAGCAAATTCTATTTCACTGATGATGGAAATCCCTTTTGTTCTTATCTTCTTTACCAGCTCATTTTTTTCCGGTATGCCCGGACTCTTCATCACTTCATCTGCATTTAAAATTTTTGCTTCTGTGTGGGTTGCTTCTTCAAATTCAATTTTGTTAATGGATAATTCTGTACGGTAATTATCTTTTATTGTTCCGCCATCGCTTACAAAAACATCATAGCCCTGCTTCTTAGCAAGTATAGCTGCGCCAATTCCACTTTCGCCTGCACCCAATATGACTAACCGCTTCATCATTTTACAATGTTGTTTATACATTTCGTTTTAAACGAAATAAAAAAGGTTTTTCAACAGCATAGAATTTACCAAATACTTACCCTGTGCTTTTACATAAATAAAAAAAGGTTCTTCAAAAGCATAGAATTTAACGGGTATAGGGTTCTACTGGTCATACAAAGTTTTTTCACAGATATTGATTGGTCAAAATTGAAAAACATAGAATGTCAACTGCTGACAAATTCCAGGTTGCGGTTTTTCAACAAAGCATTACCCCAGCCGCAAGGGGTTATTATTATCTTAATTTCAATGTTGCTATTGCTACTATCATACTTAATATGGTTACAATCCAAAACCTCACTGCTATTTTACTTTCGTGATAACCTAATTTTTGATAATGATGATGCAACGGGCTCATTAAAAATACCCGCCGCCCCTCGCCATACTTTCGTTTGGTGTATTTAAAATAAGTTACCTGTATCATTACACTTAAATTTTCTACCAAAAACACAAAACAAAAAATAGGTATCAATAATTCTTTACGTACAATAATAGCGAGTGCTGCAATAATTCCACCCAGTGCAAGGCTGCCCGTATCTCCCATAAAAACCTGCGCCGGGTAACTGTTGTACCATAAAAATCCAATACATGCCCCAACAAATGCTGCAATAAAAATGGAGAGTTCGCCAATGTTGGGTATGTACATAATGTTGAGGTACTCTGCAAATTTTATATTACCACTGATGTAAGCAAATATGCCCAGCCCAATACCCATAACCGCACTAACCCCGGTGGCCAAACCATCTAACCCGTCGGTAATATTTGCTCCATTACTCACAGCGGTTACAATAAATATCACAATGATGATGTATAAAATATAGGTAAGCGACTCCCAGCTTTTGGGTAATAATTTTGCATAATTAAATTCATGAGTTTTTACAAACGGTATTGTAGTAATAGGTGTTTTTACAATTGCAAAAATGTGCTTCTTGCCGTCAATTATTGTTGTATGAAAAGAATCTGTTGCTAAATGTTCGCCCCGGTTTAAAACAGAATCTTTTACAAATTGTATGTTTGGATTATAAATTTCTCTTTCCACCACCACGCTTGGCGTAAAATATAAAGTGGCTCCAACAATAATACCCAGCATTACCTGCCCAAAAATTTTAAACCTGCCGGCCAATCCATCACTATCACTTTTTTTATATGTGCCGCCTTTTGCCAGCGCTATTCTTTTTGCTCTTATTTTTAAATAGTCGTCTATAAAACCAATGGCACCCAACCAAACGGTACACAACAACATTAATCGGATATACACTTTTTCTAAATTGGCAAATAATAAAGTAGGTATTAAGATGGCCAAAATAATAATGATACCACCCATTGTTGGCGTGCCTTTTTTTGCCTGCTCACCTGCCAAACCTAAATCTCTAACACTTTCGCCTAATTGCTTTTTTTGTAAGAACCTGATTAATTTTTTTCCATAAACTGTTGTAATGATGAGGCTTAAAACCATGGCAAGCATTACCCGGAAGCTCTGGAACCTGTACAGTTCGCTGCCGGAAAACTTAAAGCCTTCGTTTCTTAACCAATCAAATAAGTGATACAACATAGTTTGTCAACAGACGATGGTCGACCGACCACAGTCATTTTAGTTTATAAATGGTACAAACGGTTGTCAGTCGCCTGTTGTCCGTTGTCATTTTTCCAGCATTTCAAACATTTCATTCAATACCTTCTTATCATCAAAATCGTACTTCACGCCTTTTATATCCTGGTATTTCTCGTGCCCTTTGCCCGCTATTAAAACAATGTCTTCTTTTTGCGCCAGGCTCACTGCTGTTTTTATTGCTTCTCTTCTATCGGCAATAGAAATCACTTTTTTTTTTGCTGCCACGTTAACTCCTGCCTCCATGTCCTTTAAAATTTCCAGTGGATCTTCGCTGCGTGGATTATCCGAAGTAAGAATTACTTTATCGCTGTACTCACAGGCCACTTCTGCCATAACCGGTCTTTTTGTTTTATCTCTGTCGCCACCGCAGCCCACCACAGTTATTACCTGTTCAATTCCTTTGCGTAATTTTTTTATGGTGGCCAGTACATTTAATAATGCATCGGGTGTGTGGGCATAATCAACAATGCCAATTAATTTTTCATTGGCACTAATCATATAATCAAATCTTCCTTCGGCACCATCAAGGCTGCTGAGTATTTGCAGCACTTCATTCTTTTCTTCGCCCAAACAAATTGCTGCGCCATACACCGCTAATAAATTGTATGCATTAAATTCTCCTATCAATCTAAAATGCACTTCTATATCATTGATGGTAAGATGCAAACCGGTTAAACCATTGTCTAAAATCTTTCCTTTAAAATCAGCCATTGTTTTAAGGCTGTAATAATATTTTTTTGCAACAGTGTTTTGCAGCATCACCGCTCCTCTTTTATCATCAGCGTTGCTTATTGCAAATGCTGATGCTGATAAATTATCGAACCACATTTTTTTTACACGGATGTATTCATCAAATGTTTTGTGATAATCCAAATGGTCGTGAGTAATGTTGCTGAACAATGCGCCGACAAATTGCAACCCTGTAATGCGGTGCTGGTGAATAGCATGACTGCTCACTTCCATAAAAACATATTCGCAACCTTCATCCACTATTTGTTTTAATAAGGCATTTAAACTTATGGCATCGGGTGTGGTATGTGTTGCAGGAATAATTTTATCTGCAATTTGATTTTGCACAGTACTTATTAAACCACATTTATAATTTAAGCCGGAAAATAATTTGAATAATAAAGTAGCAATAGTTGTTTTGCCATTAGTACCTGTTACACCAACCAATTTTATTTTTGCAGAAGGTTCGCCATAAAAATTGTGACTTATTAAACCTGCAGCAGCTGCACTGTTCTCCACTTCTATATAAGTAATACTTTCTTTTAAAACTACAGGCAAAACTTCACAAACAATTACTGATGCACCATTTTCTGTTGCTTTATCAATGAATGTATGGCCATCAGCAGCAGTTCCCTTCACGGCAATAAAGCAACTACCCTTGCTGATCTTTCTTGAATCAATCTGCAAACTGGTTACATCAATATTGGTATTGCCCTTTACAGAGCTGATAGCAACTTTATATAGTATGTCCTGTAAAATCAATTTAATACTAACGAAATGGTTTGTCCTTTTTTAAAATTGGTTGCTGCTGCTATTGATTGATTTACCACTCTTCCTCTTCCGGCTGTGGTAACTTTTAATCCTGAGTTTTCTAATAAATACACTGCATCTTTCAATCCCATTCCCACAACGTTGGGGGTTACAGAAGCGGATGATACAGTTGAACTCCACGATGTATTTAAAAAAGAAAAATTGTTTTTCATACTCGATTTTCTAAAATCGCCATTGATTGCAGAATCGCTAAACGGCATTTTTAAAAATCCAAATACTGATACCAGTTCTTTTTTCATTCCAAAAAAATTATATTGAGTGGTATCAGTATTTGCTGGTGCAGTAAATTGTTTGTTACTTAAAAAACGGCCATAAATTCTGTCGCTTATTTCTTTAAACACCGTACCCGACACATCGGCACCATAAACTAATTTAGATTCGTTACTGTTTTGTATTACTACAGCCATTGTATATTTAGGATCGTTTGAAGGAAAATATCCTATAAAAGATGCCTGGTAAATTTTATTGCCTTTGTTGTATCCTTTATTATTTAAAGCAGTTACTGCTGTTCCGGTTTTACCTGCAATGCCATAAGTATTATCCGATAAAATTTTATGCCCGGTGCCATGTACACTATCTACAACAGCCCTTAAACATTCTTTTATTTGCACCAAAGTTTCATCACTGCAAATTTTATCTACGAGCACTTTTGGCTCCATTGTTTTTACATCCACGCCATAATCTCTTACCGAATTCACCAAGTACGGTTTCATCATTTTTCCATTATTGGCAACAGCGTTGTATAACATCAGCATGTGCAATGGTGTTACTAATTCTTCGTAGCCATGCGCCATAAACGGAATGGTAGTGTTGGCCCAACTGCGGTTAGTTGGTTTTTTTATTGTGGTTTTTGCTGAGGCGGCGTCAATGTCAACACCGGTCATAACATCTAACCTAAAACGCTGCAGGTGTGCAATAAATCTAGAGGGCTGGCTGTGATAATACTGATCGGCCATTTTTGCAAATGCCACATTGCTGCTGGTATAAAAAGCTTCTTTAACAGAAATATCATGTGCCCCCATGTGAGAATCTTTAATTCTTAATCCATAAAAAAGTTTTGCACCACCTTCGCAATCAACGGTAGAATTTATAGTTACATGTTTATCTTCCAGCAAACTTATTAATGTAGCCAGTTTAAAAATTGATCCCGGCTCTGTGGCTTTACCAATACCATAATTTAAATCTTCTGCATAACTGCCATCGCTTTGTTTTCCTAAATTAGCAATCGCTTTTATTTTACCGGTTGCAGTTTCCATTACAATAGCAGTGCCATGCAGTGAGTTATTACCCACCATCATTTTCATTAAAGCATTTTCTGCTACGTCCTGCATGTAAGTATCTAAAGTGGTGATGATATCTTTTCCATTTTCCGGTTCCAGCTGTGCACCTTCCACCGGCACGTATGCACCGGCGATATAGCGCATCAATCTTTGCCCCGATGAACCTTTAAGCAAACTGTCGTAACTCCTTTCTAACCCAACATTTTTTGTACTGTCTTCTCTTGATAAACCAATAGTTCTGTTGGCTAATAAAACATAAGGGTTTATTCTTTTGTCCCTTGTATCAAAGATGAAACCGCTTTTGTTTCTGCCCTGTCTTACCAATGGAAAATTCCTTAGCTCCTTATAATCAGCAAATGAAATTTTCTTCTTCAAAATAAAATACCGGTCTTCTTTTTTATAAGCCTGCTGCAATTGTTTTTTATAAGCTGCTGCATTTTTATCTTTAAAAAGATTAGCAAGGCTTATACTCAACGAATCAATATTATCTTTAAATCTTTTACCGTTTTTTTCTCTCAGGCCTTCTGCACCAAAATCAACAAACACATCAAATATGGGCACAGATGTACTCAGCATATTTCCATCTTCGCTGTAAATAGTTCCTCTTTCTGCATCAATGGGTAAATATTTTAAGTGCAAATTTTTTCCCAAATCTTTCCAGTAATTTCCTTCTATGCGCTGAATGTAAAATGCCCTGCCCAGTACCACTGCACCTAAAAGTATCATCCCTATAAAACAGAGATACACCCGCCACAATATGTCTTTTTTTATGTCCATTGGCCCAACCCCACCTATCCTCCCCCGAGGGGAGGGAAATATTAGAGATTATGTTTTATTTTTTTGTTACCAGCATTTGTTTTCTATGGCATCATCGTTGTGTCACTCACTTATACCGCATACCGCTATTGAACTTTAATTATGTTTTATTTTTTCTCTATTTAATCTTCGCTATTTTCCGCCTCCATTTCCCTCCCCTTGGGGGAGGATAGGTGGGGCTGTCAACACCACCGGCGGCGCCACCAATTCTTTTAGCCCCAATGGTTCTACTGCTTTTGCCAGTTCGCTTGCCTTGCTTCTAAAAATCACTTCGCTCTTTACTGTTTTATATTCGTACTCTAATTCTTTGATGTGCTTTTCTGTTACATTTATTTTTCTAACTAACTTATCTGCGTAATGGCCGTTATAGATGTACAATACCGCCAGCACTGACAAAAACAAAAAGAACGGGATATTTTTAACTACCCATTTATAACTCAGCAACCTCCGCCACTCAATTTTTTGAGTAAGTGATGGTTCAGTTATTTTTTTTTCGCCCTGCATTAATTTTTATATTTTTTTTTGAAACTTTTATTTTAATTCGGCCACCCTCAGCTTTGCACTTCTGCTGCGGGGGTTTTGTTTTTGTTCTGCCGCTGCAGCAACAATTGGTTTTTTGGTAATGATGATAAAAGGGCTTTCGGGTTTAATGCCATACACATCATCTGCTTCAGTTTCGGAAAAACTTCCGTAACGAAAAAATGTTTTCACTATCCTGTCTTCCAAAGAATGAAAGGTGATAATTGCTGCTCTTCCGCCGGGCTTTAACAGTGTGGGGGTTTGCTGTAATAATTCTTTTAATGCGCCTAACTCATCGTTGACTTCAATACGCAGTGCCTGAAATACCTGGGCAAAGTATTTTTGAGGGTTTCCTTTTACCGCAGTATGCACAGCATGTTTAAATTCGTTAATGGTACGGACAGGTGCTACTGCTCTTTGCTGTACAATTATTTTAGCAAGCGTTTTCGAATTGGTTACTTCGCCATACTGTTCAAAAATTTTATGCAGCTGTTGTTCTGTAAAATTTTTCAGCACATCGGCAGCAGTAATTTTTTCACGCTGGTCCATTCGCATATCCAGTGCAGCATCAAAGCGAATAGAAAAACCTCTTGCTGCTTCATCAAACTGGTGACTGGATACGCCAAGGTCTGCCAAAATACCATCTACCTTAGTAATTTTCTGCAATCGTAAAAAGCGTTGCAGGTGCCGGAAATTTTGCGGAATAAAAATTATCCGTTCATCGTCAGGCACATTATTTTTTGCATCAGCATCCTGGTCAAAAACATAAAGCCTGCCATTTTTATTTAGCTGTTGCAAAATTGTTCGGCTGTGTCCGCCGCCACCAAATGTGGCATCCACATAAATACCATCCGCTTTAATTTGCAATCCTTCAATGGCTTGGTTTAGCAAAACGGGCGTGTGATAGTTGATTGGTTGATTGGTTGATTGGTTAATTGGTTTTGATTCGTTTTCTTTTTTCATACTCATCAACTAATTAACCATTAAACTAATTAACTACCTTGTTCATCACCTCGTTAGCCAAATCGCTAAAGCTTTGCGGTGTAAAAGTTTCAAAGAACTGTGTATACTTACTTTTATCCCAGATCTCAATTTTGTTTACGGCACTCACCAGCACAATATCTTTTTCCAGGCCTGCATGTTCGCTAAGGTTTTTGGGCAGCAATAATCTGCCTGCCGAATCCAGTTCTAACTGAATGGCGCCGTTTAAAAAATAGCGGCGAAATTCTCTAACTTTAGGATCAAAATCGTTCAGTTTGCTTATTTCAGAAAATATAGGTTCCCAGCTTTGCAATGGGTATAACGTAAGGCATTTTTCAAACCCCCGGTTAAGCACAAACTGGTTGGCACTCTTATGCGTAAGCTGTTTTCTAAAACCAGCCGGCAGCAAAAAGCGACCCTTTAAATCCAATGTAGCTTCATATTCACCGAGGAAACCTATCATTTTCAATTATTTAGCACTGCTTAAACAGAAACTTACACAAAATAACACTTTTTCCCACTTCGCCACCATTTTTTAGATAAAGTTTTTTATCCACATGAATTATAGGCAAACAGGGCTTGGGTTTGAGAGAGCTTTATAAGGATTTAAATGTGCGTTGGGTGTGGATTGATGTGGATAGGTGTTGATAACCCAATTTTAAAATAATATTTTAGTTATGTCAACTACAGGATACTCAGGTACACCACTTTTAAAAAAACTGGGCATCAAACCCGAAATGAAAATTTTGTTGGTAGATGCGCCGGATAATTATTTTGATCTTTTAGAAAATAATATTGCTGCTCAAATAATTACTGGCAATCAAACTCCTGACTTTATTCACTTGTTTGCAAAAAATATTTTAGCTTTTGAAAATGGAATGAAAAAAGTTTTGCAATGCGTTAAAAATAATTCAGCAATTATTATTTGGGTATCGTGGTATAAAAAAAGCGCAGGTATAGCCACTGATATAAATGAAAACTTTATAAGAAATTTTGCTTTACAAAATAATCTAGTTGATATAAAAGTTTGTGCCGTAAGTGATTTGTGGAGTGGATTAAAACTGGTGGTACCTGTTGCAAAGAGATAAATTACATCGCAGCCAGCGGCATACTAATAACAAACGTACTCCCCTTTCCCAACACACTCTCTGCCTTAATTGTACCATGATGCGCCAGCACCATAATTTTTACATAACTCAGCCCCAGGCCAAATCCTTTTACATTATGGATATTGCCGGTATGGGCACGGTAAAATTTTTCAAAAATGCGGTTTACGGTTTCTTTGTTCATGCCAATGCCGTTATCTTCAATTTTTATTTTTAAATGGTTGCCGCTATTCTCCGTAGTTAGTTTTATCTGTAAATTTTCTTTTGAATATTTTACCGCATTATCTAAAAGGTTATTTATTAAATTGGTAAAATGTACTTCGTCGGCAAGTATCAAATCTTTTTCTGCATTTAACTTCACATCAAGTGTACCCTTTTTTTCTTCTACCTGTAAAGTAATATTATTTAATGCACTGGTAATTAAATCGTGTGCCGAAGATTTTTTAAGATTCAATTGCACTTCCTGCTTATCCAGCAAAGCCGCCTGCAGTATGGTTTCCACCTGCTTGTTCATGCGTTTATTTTCTTCTTTAATTATATGGGTAAAGTAATTGGTTTTTTCTTCGTTGCCTTTTACCTTATCATTTTTTAACGCATCTACTGCCAGCGAAATTGTAGCCAGCGGTGTTTTAAATTCATGCGTCATGTTATTAATAAAATCTGATTTTATTTCACTTAATTTTTTTTGTTTCAATAATGTTCTGATAGTAATAAAAAAAGCGGTGGTAATAATTAAAGTGAACAAAATAGCACCAATAATAAACCAGTACATTTCTTTCCAGATAATACTTTTTTGATTGGGTATAATTACACAAAGCAATTCTTCATTCACTAAATTTTCGTAGTTGCTGCCGCTGGGTGGTTGTAACGCAATTACATGGTTTATGTTATTGGCAGAGTCAACATAAAGTTTATAATAATTATCAGTAAGTAATTGCCTGCCGCTTATGGAGTTTTCGGTAATGGCAAATTCAAAAGGGTAATGCTTAAGATTTTTTTGGTTAAATGCATTTCTTATAATCTGAGAAATTTCTTCTTTTGAAAATCTTTGTATTACTGATGATTTAAAATATTGTAACCTGTCACCGGGAAAAAGCATATCGTTCCTGTTGGCAAAAGGTATAATGGTATTTTTGCCCTGCGATAATGTTTCGCCAGCTATTTCCAAAGCGTGGATAATATTTTCTTCCACCTGCTTATCCTTAGCATCTCTTGCACTTTTTATCCAGAGAAACTGAAAAAAAATCAGCCCCAGCAGTGATAAAAAAATCAGTATGGTTATAATAGGGAAAATTCTTTTCATCTATGCAAAAATATATCAGTTAGAGGGTGTAAAATATGGTAAAACTGCCAAACTGTAAATTTAACGAAGGTTTAGTTTTTTTTAGGTGCCTGGCGCTACCAGTTATCTGGAAATATAAAAGCTTATCCGTAGCGGCCTTACACCAAATATCTTCAATAAATTTTACTTTTCTCTTTTGTAATTTGCAATTAAACCTTACTTTAGGAATATGATTGACCCAGGCCCAGGCATATTATTAATTGCAGACCCGTTTTTAAAAGATCCCAATTTTTTAAGAACGGTAGTGCTGTTGTGCGATCATAAAGAAGAAGGCAGCTTTGGTTTTGTGCTGAATAAAAAAATTGAGCAAACACTTGATGAACTGCTCAATAATTTTGATGGCTTTCCTTTACCTGTTTTTTATGGAGGCCCGGTGCAAACAGACACTATTCACTTTGTACACCAATACCCCGATTTAATACCCGAAGCTTTTAAAATAGGCGATGGTATTTACTGGGGCGGCAATTTTGAAACTGTTACTGCATTAATAAAAAATAACAGTCTTGACCAAAAAAAAATAAAATTTTTTATTGGTTACAGTGGCTGGAGCGATGGGCAACTGAATGATGAAATGAAAGAGAAAAGTTGGCTAACAGTTGACGCCACAAAAAATTTAGTATTTAATACAAAAGATAACGAAGTATGGAAACGCAGCCTGATACATTTGGGCGGCGATTATGAAATGATGATAAACTTTCCGATTGATCCGCAATTGAATTGAGGTTTAGATGTTTAGAAAGTTTAGGAGTTTAGTAATCATTCTGCAAAATCTAAACTCTCTAAACGTCTAAACCACTAAACTTAAAAGCCTCCAATTACTTCAGCAAATAATTCACTCAACTTTGCATCAGCCTTACCAGCCACTGCAATTATTTCTGCAATATCAACAGGCTGCAAATTATCAGGGTCGCATTCATCAGTAATTACACTTATAGCAGCACAGGGCAAACCAACATGGTTGGCAACAATTACTTCGGGTACTGTACTCATGCCTACCATATCGGCACCCATATTTCTTAAATGCCTGTACTCCGCCCTTGTTTCTAAATTAGGACCTGCAACAGCAACGTAAATACCTTCTTTAACTGGTATAGATAATTTTTTTGCAGCAATCAAAATTTTATTGTTCAAATCTTTATTGTAGGGGCTGCTCATATCAACAAAACGGTTTCCAAAAGCGGCATCGTTCAATCCACGTAAAGGATTTTCGGGTTGCTCATTAATATGATCGGTCAATAAAACCAGATCGCCTTTTTTGTAAGCAGCATTCATACCCCCTGCTGCATTACTCAATAATAAATATTGTACACCTAATTCTTTCATCACCCTTACCGGAAAAGTTACCTGCTGCATAGTGTATCCCTCGTAATAATGAAACCTGCCCTGCATGGCAATTACCGGTACATTATTCAACAATCCATAAATTAAATTGCCTTTATGAAACTCTACCGTTGCTTCGGGAAAATTGGGTATTTCATTATACGGAACTGTAATTTTTATATCAATCTTATGTATAAATGCGCCAAGGCCGGTGCCTAATACAATACCTGCTAAAGGTTTTCCTATACCCTTATTATGTAAAAATGCCGCACATTCTTTTATCATTTTTAAAGAATACTCCATAACTAAATCTTTATTGGGTGAATGTACGTAAATTGGTTTTAAACTGTTTTACATTTATATATGAAATTTCTTTCTGCAATATTTATTTTTTTATCAATAAACAGCTTTGCCCAAACCGGTTACAAAACCGGCGATGCTGTTGCCGATCTGCAGGTTAAAAAAATTCTCAATTATAATACCCCTTCCTCTACTCTAAAAAATTTAAAAGGCAATATTACTATTATAGATTTTTTTGGTACCTGGTGTGTGCCTTGTATTAAGGCTTTACCTGAACTTACCAGTTTTAAAAATAAATTTGCAGCAGATGTAAATATTTTTTTGGTTTCAAACGAAACAGAGGATAAACTAAACAAATTTATCAGCAGCCGTAAACCTTTTGCTTTGCCCCTTGTTGTTGATGAAGGCAATATTTTTACCAATGCTTTTCAACCACCATCTTATCCTTACACTGTGGTGCTGGATAAAAATTTAAAAGTAATTTCAATTACCAATGCTGCAGACCTTACAGAAGCCATGCTGCAAAAATTTATTGAGGATGGAAAAATTACGACGGCAACACAAACTGTTATAGTTAAAAGTGAATCTAAAACTGAATTAAAAACTGATACAAAAATGCCTGTTTTTACTGTCAGTAAAAACACACTGATAAAACTTTCGCAGGATTTTATGTATGCTGCCAAATTAAATGAAGATGTTACAGCATTTATTGATCAGCTTAAAAATTTATCTTTTGATGAGCTGACAAAAAATATCAGCAATGATGAGGAGAAAAAATCTTTCTGGATAAACCTATACAATGGTTACGTAAATTCATCGCTGCATAAAAACCCAGATCTGTACAAAGACAGGGGCGAATTTTTTTCTGCAAAAAATATTATTGTTGCCGGCAAAACATTCAGTCTTGATGTAATAGAACACGGCATCTTAAGAAGAAGCAAAATAAAATGGAGCCTCGGGTATTTTAATAAATTATTTCCCAATAAAACCGAAAGGGCATTACGTGTACGCCACTTAGATAACCGTATTCATTTTGCTTTAAACTGCGGTGCCAAAAGTTGCCCGCCTATTGCATTTTATAATGCCGAAAATATTAACCAGCAATTAGAGCTGGCCACCAAAGCCTATTTAACCGGAGAAGCAAATTATAATGTAACAGAAAATAAATTATATCTTCCTGCAATTATGGGATGGTTTAGAAGAGATTTTGGTGGAAAGAAAAAAATGATCCGGCTTGTTAAATCATTAAATATTGTTCCCGAAAAAGCTAACCCCTCAATAGCATTTAAACCTTACGACTGGACACTGTATTTAGAAAATTATAAACTGTAACACATGAGCGACCATTATTACAATGCAGCCGACCTTGCTAAATTTGGTAATATCGGCGAATACCAAAAAGATTTAGCCGATAAATTTTTTGCCTGGTACGGTGCAGCCTTTGCCGATAGTGCCCTTACTGCAAAAGAAAAATCGTTGATCGCCTTAGCCGTTGCACATGCCGTGCAATGCCCGTACTGCATTGATGCCTACAGCAGCGATGCTTACGAAAAAGGATACAGCGAAGCACAAATGATGGAAGCCGTACACATTGCCGCAGCCATAAAAGGTGGCGCTGCATTGGTGCATGGTGTGCAAATGATGAATAAGGTTAAGGAGATTGCGATGTAAAACCCCTGTCCCCTAAAGGGGAACTAAGATTGTTACATTAAAATTAAATTTATAAAATAATAATTTTATAAATTTTTATTTTGCTGACAAGCGGCATGAATATTACCCAACATCGTTGTGTCACTCACTTGTACAGAATAACATTATTGAACTTTTATCGAAGCGATTGAAATAAACGAAGTAAAAAATAAATTATACACTAACAAATTAATTTTCCCTTTTGGGAACAGGGCCAATGAAATCATTAAAAGCACAGCACAATATTCTTGCAGATGCACATGAACAAATAGAAATATTAGAGCATGGTGTAAATCATGATGATGCATTCAGGTTAATTCCATTTCAACAAAAATTGGAAGCCATTGGATTGTATCCATTGCTGCCAACTGCATTAGAAGTTTTTCAAATTAACGTAGGCAAAATGTGCAACCAGGTTTGCAAACACTGCCATGTAGATGCCGGGCCGGACCGCAAAGAAATAATGACAAAGGAAACCATGCTGCAATGTGTAGAGGTAATAAAAAATAATCCTTCATTTACCACAGTTGATCTAACGGGTGGCGCACCCGAAATGAATCCTGATTTCAGGTTTTTTGTAAACGAAATAAAAAAAGCTAATCCTCAAATAAAAATAATTGTACGGTGCAATCTTACCATCATCCGTGCTAACAAAAAATATTACGACCTTCCCGAATTTTTTAAACTGCATAATATAGAAGTAGTTTCTTCTTTACCTTTTTACACCGCCGACAGAACAGATAAACAAAGAGGGGATGGTGTTTTTGAAGATAGCATTACCGCCTTACAAATGCTAAATGCCGTTGGTTATGGAATGGAAGGCAGTGGCCTTACTTTAAATTTAGTGTATAATCCAGCCGGTGCATTTTTACCACCATCACAAACAGCTTTGGAAAAAGAATTTAAAACTGCATTAAAAAAAGATTTCAATATTTCTTTCAATGCGCTTTTTGCCATTACCAATTTACCTATCAGCCGTTATTTAGATTATCTATTGCAAAGTGGCAATTACGAAAAGTATATGGAAAAATTGATTGCTGCATTTAACCCGGTGGCAGCAAGTAATGTAATGTGCCGCAATACGCTTTCCATTGGTTGGGATGGATTTATTTACGATTGCGATTTTAATCAAATGCTGGAGTTAAAAGTGGATTGCAGCAGCAGGCACATTGCACAATTCAACAGTACCACATTACAAAACCGTTCTATTGTGGTTAACCAGCATTGTTTTGGTTGCACGGCGGGTGCAGGCAGCAGTTGCGGTGGTGCGGTTGCAGAATAAATCCTGTTTCAACTTATTAACGTAAATAAAAAAAACATACGCTGCAACAAAATACTGTCATATTAATATTCAGCCGTTCGGCAAAATCAGAAAGCATTTGTAAAAAACTGCATACCGATCATAAAAAAAATATACAACTCCACCAGGCACTTTATAATAAAACGATTAGTATCACAAAAGAAACAAAGCTTCCATTTATTATAATAGACGAATTACAACAGCAGGGCAGCAATTTTGGAGAAAAATTTTGTAATGCTGCTGAATATTGTTTTGACAAAGGTTATACTAATTTAATTACCATTGGCAGCGATTGCGCCACATTATCCGCAACAGATATATTAACAGCCAACAGTCAATTACAAAATAATACCAATGTTATCGGGGCCGACAACCGTGGTGGATTTTATTTACTGGCGCTGCAAAAAAAATATTATCAAAGAGGTATTTTTTTAAACTTAAACTGGTGCAGCAGCCAACTCTTTAAAAATATTACTGCTCATTTTAAAGATAATTTAAACGCCTCTTTTCATATCCTGCAGTATAAACAAGATATAAATAATGCCGGTAACCTGAATGCTTTACGTAAACAGGCTCTACCTGATAATTTTATAAAGTTGTTAAGTCTTTTATCAATCAGCATTTATAACAGGTTTTATTCAACTACTCTTTTATTGCAACAGTTTTTTTACAATAGCCCGGCCTTACGTGGCCCGCCCACTTTTTCAATACTCTAATTATTACGTCAGCGTAAAATTACTTTCACTTTAAAGGTGAAAAATCAAAGCCTTTCACAAAAAAATCAGCCCGGATTAAATGCAAAAGTTTATCATTACTGTATCAGTATTTTTTATTGTTATTAATTTAGCTGCTCAAATAACAACTTCGGGTATTAAAGGCACTGTTGTTTTATCAACAGATAAAACAAAGTTTGCCAACGCTACCATACAAGCTGTTTTAGAAACTACAGGCGAAAAATATACTGCCATTACACAAACCAATGGCAATTTTATTATTACCAATATGAAAAGTGGCGGGCCCTACACGGTTATAACATCTTTTATTGGTTATACTACAGATACTATATCCGATGTTTATCTTTCTTTAGGAAACTATTATGTGGCCGAGGTGGAATTAATAAGCAAAACCACTTTGCTTAATGAAGTAATGGTAGCTGCAAATAATAAAAAGAAAATTAGTTTTGGTAACAATATTACCGGTACACAATTAGCACAGTTGCCCACTTTAAACCGCAGCCTGCAGGATTTTACAAGGCTAACTGCACAGGCTAATGGCAATAGTTTTGCAGGAGCCAATTACCGCTATAATAATTTAAGTGTTGATGGCGCATCGCTCAATGATGCTTTTGGTTTTACCGAGCCTGCAAGCGGAGCTGCCGGTTCATTAGCAACAGGCAACCCCGGTGGCTTAGCAAAAACACAACCCATAAGTTTAGAAGCCATACAAGAAGTACAGGTAGAGCTTTCGCCTTTTAATGTAGTGCTGGGCAATTTTACCGGCGGCAGTGTAAATGCAGTAACAAAAAGTGGTACTAATAAAACAAATGGCTCAATTTTTTTTAGTGGCCGCAATCAAAATATTACAGGTAAAAGTGCCGATGAGAACCGCACTAAAATTGAAAAATTTTACGATTATCAAACTGGTTTTAGAATTGGTGGCCCTATAATAAAAAATAAATTATTTTATTTTGCTGCCGCAGAAATTGCCCGTAAAAGTGAGCCAGTAGGTTTTGCACCGGGCAGTGCAGGTGCAGCTATTCCGTTTGCTGTTGCAAAAGCAATTTATGATACGTTATTAAAAAGATTCAATTACAATTCCGGCTCTTACGATAAAATAGATTTACAAAGCCAAAGCAATAAAATATTTTTAAAATTAGACTGGAATATAAATACCATTCACAAATTAAGTATCAGGCATAATTATGTAAAAGCCTTTGCCGATTATGGCGAACGAAGTGCCAACGTTCTCAATTTTGGCAGCCAGGGATTTAAACACCACAGCACCACTAACAGTACTGTTATGGAAGTACGCAGCAATTTTGCAAAAAATTTATCTAACAACTTAATAATTGGCTATACACAAACCGATGACTACAGAGAAACGAATGGTGTTTTTTTTCCGCATATTGAAATTACTTATAACACCGCTAACACTATTTATGCCGGCACATACAGAGAAGCGGCAGTGTATGGCCTTACACTAAAAACTTTTGAATTTACCAATAACCTTACTTACAACCGCGGCAAACACAATTTTACTTTAGGCATACACAACGAGTTATACAGCGTTAATTACAAATTTCTTACTGCGTTTAATGGCAGGTGGGCTTACAGAAACGTTGATGATTTTTATGCCAATAAACCAAGCCGCATAAGAGGCGTTTATAATTTACAAAACAACGATTACGAATATAACAAAGCCACACCGTCAGCAAATTTCAGGGTATTTTTATTAAGCCAGTACATACAGGATGATATTGCAGTAAATAAAAAATTACAACTTACTATTGGGTTGCGTACCGATGCAACTTTATACCCTGACAGACCGGCTACCAATTCAATTATTACTGCAACAAAAGAATTTGCAAATTATCAAAATAAAAATTATGCCAGGCCGCAGTTGGCTCCACGTTTTGGTTTTAATTGGGATGTGCTGGGCAATAAAAATTTAATAGTCAGGGGAGGGTCAGGTATTTTTAATGGCCGTATGCCTTTTGCATGGTTAGCGTATCCCTACTACAACACCGGTACCACTTATGGTAATATTGATTACAGGCCAACTGGTGTAGTGCCATTAAACAGCGATGTGGCACAAGTTGCAGCAATGTATCAACCCGGTATTAGAGAAATAAATTTATTGGATAATAATTTTCGTTTGCCAAAAGTAATGCGGAGCAGTTTGGGTATTGATGTAAAAATTAAAAATGATTGGAGTTTTACTATTGATGCAACTTACACAAAAACCTTATACGATATTTTATATAAAACAGTAAACTTAAGAGACAGTACGGCAGTATTAAAAGGTACGGGTGATAATCGCCCCGTTTATTTAGGCAACGGCAATCAACAAAAATATAATGCCGCATTTACCAATGTATTTTTATTAACTAATACAAAAGATGGCTACAGGTACAGCATTACAGCATCGGTAGCAAAACGTTATAAAACATTCAGGGCAAACACTGCTTATACTTATGGTGTATCAAAAGATAAAGCGAATGGTGTAAGGGTTTCGCCGCAGGCAAATTGGGAATTTAACCAAACCATACATCCAAATAATCCGCAGTTATCATATTCTAATTTTGATTTAAGGCACAGGAGTATTTCTACATTTCAATTTAATAAAAAATGGAAAAAGGCTGCCACCTTTTTTACATTGGTGTACATTGCACAATCGGGTAGCCCTTACACTTATACTTACATTGGAGATATAAACAGGGATGGTTCGCCAAATAATGATTTAATTTACATACCACAAAATATCAGTGAAAGTAATTTAGCCGATATTAAAGATGGAGCCGGTAACATAACTAATTCTGCTGCCAATCAATGGAGCCAATTAGATACCTACATCAGTAACGATAAATATTTAAGTAAACGCAGGGGAAAATATGCCGAACGTAACGGCGCAAGAACACCCTGGAATAATCAAATGGATATTAAAATTGTGCATACACTGATGATTGGTAATAAAAATAATGCACAGGCTGTAAGTTTTTCGCTGGATGTTTTTAATATTTCTAATTTAATTTCAAAAACATGGGGCAGGCAATATTATGTACCCAATGTATTAAACAGCAGTTATCAATTATTAACCGTAGCAAGAGCAAATACTGCAACTGCACCGGAACTTAATTTTAATAATACCACTACTGCACCCTGGCAGTACGATCCAATATTATCAAGAACGCAGGGGCAGTTGAGTGTACGTTATAATTTTTAAACTATTAATTTAATAAAACAAACAAAATGAGCACCTCTTATTTAGAAACCACCAAAGATGTTTACAAAGCAGCAGCAGAAAAACCTGATGTAGGATTATGCTGCACTACCACGCCTGTTTGGCAATTGCCCGGCTTGGATATGCCGGTAATTATGCAACAAATGAATTATGGTTGCGGCAGTACCGTTAACCCCAGAGATTTGGTGAACAACCCTAAAATTTTATACGTTGGTGTTGGTGGCGGAATGGAACTGTTGCAGTTTGCCTATTTCAGCAGGCAAAAAAATGGTGTGGTGGGTGTAGATGTGGTGGATGAAATGTTAGCCGCCAGCAGAAGAAATTTTGATGAGGCAGAAAAATTAAATCCCTGGTTTAAAAAAGAAATGGTTGATTTAAGAAAAGGTGATGCGTTGAATTTACCTGTAGAAGATAACAGCATTGATGTAGCAGCACAAAATTGCTTGTTCAATATTTTTAAGCAGGACGAATTAAAAAAAGCATTGAGCGAAATGTACCGGGTACTTAAACCACGTGGCCGTTTGGTAATGAGCGACCCCACTTGTGAAACTGAAATGCCCGAAGCATTAAGAGAGGATGAAAGATTAAGGGCATTGTGCCTTAGCGGTTCGTTGCCATTAAAAGATTATATCAAAATGATTACCGACATTGGTTTTGGTACAGTAGAGATAAGAGCGAAAAGAGCGTACAGAATTTTAGACCCTAAAAATTACGCTACCGATAAATTAATTTATATAGAAAGTGTTGAAGTATGTGCTATTAAAGATCCGATGCCTGCCGACGGGCCTTGTGTTTTTACAGGCAAAACGGCCATCTATTATGGCAGCAAAGAATGCCTGGATGATAATAAAGGTCATGTATTATTTCCTAATCAGCCATTGGCAGTATGCGATAAAACTGCAGGTGCTTTAGCGAATTTAAACCGGGATGATATTTTTATTTCTCCCTCTACATTTTTTTATGATGGTGGTGGATGCTGTTAAATAGTATCGTTATCTTTTTTACACAACCGCTGACTGGGTTGAATAAACCCCGACGGCGGCTTTTAGCCCCGTCGGCGGTTCACATTTTTTTTAATTATTAAAATGAAATCTGCTTTAATCATATTCGTTCGCAATCCTATTTTATCTAAGGTAAAAACAAGATTGGCAGCAACCATTGGTGATGAAAAAACATTGCTGGTGTATAAACATTTATTACAACATACCAAAAGTATTTCGCAGCTTGTTGCTCCAACAAAATTTGTTTTTTACGCTGACTATTTAAATGAAGATGATGTATGGAATAGCTATGAAAAAAGATTGCAAACTGGCAATAATTTAGGAGAAAGAATGAAAAATGCTTTTGAGGAAGTATTCAGCCTTGGGTTTAATAAAATTTGCATAATAGGAAGCGATTGTTACGAATTAACCAGCCGGGTAATTGCTGAAGCTTTCGAAAATCTACAAACCTGTAAAACAGTAATTGGCCCTGCAATTGATGGCGGATATTATTTGTTGGGTATGCAACATCCCTTTAAAGATATATTTAGCAATATAGAATGGAGTACAGAAAAGGTTTTTATTGAAACGATAAATAAGATAAATATGCAAAGCTTAACCTGTCATTTGCTTACATCCCTTAATGATATTGATGAAGAAAAAGACCTGCGTCAATCTTCAATTGCTTATTTACTGGATAAATAATTATCTTCCCTTTTAAATAAGGAAGTATTGCTGTATTCATTTGTAAAAATAATTGCCCGGCTTGCAATAAAAATTTATTGCAGAAATATTACTATTAATAAAGAAGAAATATTACAACAGAACGGCCCGTTATTACTTGCCGTAAATCATCCCAACTCATTTTTAGATGCTATAATTTTTTGTACGCTGTTTGATAAACCGGTTTACTCATTGGCAAGAGGCGATGCCTTTAAAAATAATTTTTTTGCAAAAGTTTTGTACAGCCTTAAATTATTGCCAGTGTACAGGGTAAGTGAAGGGGTAGAAAATTTAGAAGAGAATTATAAAACTTTTGAAGAATGCAAAAAAATTTTTAGGCAAAATGGCATTGTATTAATTTTTAGCGAAGGCAGATGTATTAACGAGTGGCATTTACGTCCGCTTAAAAAAGGTACGGCACGCCTGGCCATCAGCAGCTGGCAGGATGGCATTGACCTTAAAGTATTACCCGTTGGTATTAATTACAGCTCCTTTAAAAAATTTGGTAAAAACCTGCACATTTTTTTTGGTGATTTTATTACTGCAAAAAATATTGATGATGCTAACGGTCACGGAAAAAATATACAATCATTTAATGCCAGTCTTTTACAGCAACTGCAGCCATTTGTTTTTGAAATTGACACACATAACAAACTTGAATTGCATAAAATATTATATGTACAGCAGCCGCCGATAAAAAAAATACTATTGGGCATACCAGCTGCAGCTGGTTATATTATTCATGCGCCATTTTATTATTTTGTAAAGTGGCTCGGTAATACACTAATAAAAGAAGAAGGACATTTTGATTCTAAAATGGTGGGGTTGTTATTTTTTTTATACCCGGTTTATTTAATGCTGCTAATTACTTTGTGCTATTGCATTACTAAAAACTGGATGAGTATTTTACTTTTTTTAATACTGCCTTTTACAGCCTGGGCATATGTGCAGTTAAAAAAACAAATGGATTAATTATTTTACCCTGCTAAACCGTAAGCACTTTACCAACCAGTTAGGTAAACATTTTGCAGGGTCTCTTTTTTTTAAATTAAGATACAAACCAATTTTTTTTGCTACAGGCACTTTATGTGTTTCCACATATTCTATCAAAGTGCCGTCGGGGTCTTCGTTATACGCAAAGTGGCCCGATGCTTCTCCCATATCAAAACCATTACAACTGTTAACCGTTAATGGATATTTTTTTTCGGCACAAATTTTTTCGTGGGTATCCATACCATTAATATCAAAACAAACATGTATAAAACCCAAATCTCCCCAATGGCGGTTAGCATAAATTTTTTGAGGAGTAAAATTTTCTGCTTTTATCAGTTCTATTTGTACCGGGCCTAATAATTTTCCAAAGGCACCGGTTGGTTTCCATGGCTTACTTAAAATTACACGTTTGCATTTTCTTTCGCTGCCATGCAATCCTTTCCAGTCTTTAAACACCGCCACATCATTAAAAATTTCTTTACTAAAGCCTAATACATTTTTATAAAAGTCAATAGCTTTTTCCATTGCAATAACGCCGATAGTTACACCGCATACCGCACCGGTAAGTTTATTGTCGTTAGTAAACCAGTAATCATCTTCAATAATTTCAAAAATATTATTCCAGGGATCTTTAATGTAAAAATGTTTTTTACCGCCGGGACTTATGGCTATTGAAGAAATTATATTGACGCCGTTATTTTTATAAAAAGTATGGGTGGCACCTGCATCTTTACACCTTATTTTAACGGCAAAAATGCCTGTATCGCCTAAGCCAATTTGCCAACCGCCAGCTTTAGGAATTTTATTGGTGTACTGCCAAATTTCAAATCCTCCGCCCCCTTGTAAATTCATGGCCAGTATTGCATAACGTTCCTCTGCAATGCCGCCGGTATATTGTTTCATTAAGGTGGCAGTGGCTGCATCTTTAAATACAACAATATCTATCCCAAATATTTTTTTGTACCATACAAAAGCTTCATCAGCATCAGCAACGCCAATACCCACTTGCTGAATGCCATTAATGAATCTTTCCATTTTTTTAATTACGTAAAATACCGGGATACAGATTATAAAATTTATACCTGCTGGTGGTATTATTTTTTCAACATTAATTTATACTGATCCACTATTTGCTGTTGCGATGCACCGCTTTTAAAAAGTTGTATGGCTTTTCTGTTGGCCATTTGTACCTGCCACCAGCTTCTGCCTTCGTATTTTCTGATGCTTATAAGAGTGGTTTTATTAAAAATTTTATAATGGCCTTTTTGTTTTGCCCTTGCAGTTAAATCATATTCCTCCATTATCAGCATATCGTTTTTAAATCCATCCAATGCAGTAAATAATTTTTGGGTGATAAAAAATGTTTGGTCGCCACCATAGCAAATAAACCAATCGAACCTGGTAAAAAATGCATTGAATTTATATATCCATTTTTTACTGTTGAATTTAGTTTGATAGCGGCCGCAATCAAAATTATTTTTTACAGCTTCAATAATATCCGTTGCAAAACTTACTGGCGGAAAAGTATCGGCATGTACAAAATATAAAATATCGCCACTTGCTTTTGAAGCGCCATAATTCATTTGAGCCGCTCTGCCTTTTTGTGGTGATGTAAAAGTTATTGCACCCGAAGATGAAGCAAGTGCAATGGTTTCATCTGTACTGCCACCATCAGTTACAATAATTTCGGCAATTGAATTTTTACTGTTACTTTTTAAATAATTAATTAAAGCAGCAATGTTTTCTGCTTCGTTATAAGTTGGAATTATTATGGAGATTTTATTTATCACTGTTAACACGAATATACACTAATAAAAAAACCATCCCGCCAAATAGCGGGATGGTTTTTTATGGGGCTGGAAGCAGGAGCTTCCAGTTACAATTCTTTTGCACCTTCTACCAGCACAGTTACTTTATTATTTAATACTTCTACAAAGCCGCTTTGTATGGTGTACAATGCTGTTGCAGATTTATCTTTTAAAATTTTAAGGTTGCCGTTTTTTAAAGCACTTACCATTGGTGCATGCTTATCCAATACTTCAAACGAACCACTGATGCCCGGCAGTTGAACGCCGTAAACTTCACCGCTAAAAATTTTGCTTTCTGGTGTTAATATTTCTAAGTTCATGCCCCCTGCCCCCCTGAAGGGGGAACTTGGTTTGTTAGTTAATTAAATTAATTGCTATAGTGCTAAATTCAAATGTTTCAAATAACACTTCTTCTTTCCTCAGTGCTCAATAATGGTATTCTGTACAAGAGTGCGACGCCAATGAAGCTAAATAGAAATTCTAAAGCTGGGCTCAAAATTTGAAATAACAAAATTAAGAGCTTTTAAAAAATCTAATGATGCGACTACCTTAGTTCCCTTTAGGGGACAGGGGCTACGCCTGCGCCGCTGCCATCAACTTCTTACCTTTTTCCATTGCATCTTCCAACGTACCTACAAGGTTAAACGCTGCTTCGGGATATTCATCCACTTCGCCATCCATAATTGCATTGAAACCACGGATGGTATCTTCTATTGGCACCAACACACCTTTTAAACCGGTGAACTGCTCGGCCACAAAGAAAGGCTGACTTAAAAAACGTTGTACTTTACGTGCTCTTGATACTATCAATTTATCTTCATCACTCAATTCATCCAAACCAAGAATGGCAATGATATCCTGTAATTCTTTATAACGTTGTAAAATTAATTTTACCCTGTCAGCAGTATTGTAATGCTCTGCACCTACAATAGCAACAGTTAAAATTCTTGAAGTACTGTCTAAAGGATCAACCGCAGGATAAATACCCAAATCCGCTATCTTACGACTCAATACTGTTGTAGCATCCAGGTGAGCAAATGTTGTTGCCGGAGCCGGATCGGTTAAATCATCCGCAGGTACATATACTGCCTGTACCGAAGTGATAGAACCATTTTTTGTAGAAGTAATACGCTCCTGCATCAATCCCATTTCGGTTGCTAACGTGGGCTGATACCCTACCGCACTTGGCATACGGCCAAGCAAAGCAGAAACCTCGGAACCTGCCTGTGTAAAACGGAAGATATTATCTACGAAAAATAAAATGTCTTTTCCCTGCCCGGTGCCATCCCCATCACGGAAATATTCCGCAATAGTTAAACCGCTTAATGCCACACGAGCCCTTGCTCCCGGCGGTTCGTTCATTTGTCCGAATACAAAAGTTGCTTTTGATTCTTTCAAATCTTCCATATTTACAGCGCTCAAATCCCATCCGCCTTCTTCCATACTATGCTTAAACTTATCGCCGTAATTCATGATACCTGCTTCAATCATCTCTCTCATCAAATCGTTTCCTTCACGGGTTCTTTCTCCCACACCTGCAAATACCGATACACCACTGTATGCTTTTGCAATATTATTGATCAACTCCTGAATTAATACTGTTTTACCCACACCGGCACCACCAAACAAACCAATTTTACCACCTTTTGCATAAGGCTCAATTAAATCAATAACTTTAATACCGGTAAATAATATTTCACTGGCAGTACTTAAGTTTTCGAATAATGGCGGCTTATTATGAATAGGACGGCCACCAACTTTGCTTACTTGTGGTAAACCGTCAATAGCGTCGCCAGTTACATTAAATAAACGGCCTTTAATTGCATCACCAACTGGCATTGCAATAGGAATTCCGGTATCAATTACCACGGTACCACGTACCAAACCTTCGGTACCATCCATTGCAATGGTGCGTACACTGTCTTCACCCAAATGCTGCTGCACTTCTAATACCAGAGTATCGCCGTTTTCACGTTTTAATTCTAATGCATTTAAAATTTCGGGGAGTTTGCTGTCTTTATCAAACTGTACGTCAACTACCGCACCGATTACTGATTTTACTTTACCCGTATTGGCCATAAATAATATTTTATTATAATGAGGTGTAAATTTGAGCGGCAAAGGTAAGGGATGGAGATGGAAAACTGAAATTTGAAGTTTGAAATTTCGTATTTAAAATGAAGAGTTTTTAGCTGGAGCCTCTTCTTTTAATTATATGCAGGCAGATAGGTAAAAAGCTGGTTACTTTTCTTTTAAAAACAATCCTTTTAATATACCGAAGCTGTCAATTTGAAGTTGTAAAGGCGTAATTTTATTTAATATATGGTGCTAAAGTTAAAAAAAATTATATGGGTTTCGTTTGTTAGTGCTAATATTATTGCCGTACTTTTTTATCTGCTGGCCTGCCTGGTACCTTTTTTGGATGCTGGTAAACATTGGTTTATAGCCTTACTGGGCCTTGTTTTTCCCATGCTGTTTTTTGCAGTGTTATGCTTTTTTATTTACTGGTTGATAAAAAAAAGCCGTTGGGCATTTTTTTGTGGTGCTGCACTTTTATTGGGCTGGCAACAAATTTCGGTGTGCTTCAGTTTTAATACTGCCAAAACTTTTAACGTTGCTAAAAAGCCTGAAACCTTACGGTTATTAAACTGGAATTTATCCAGCTGGGGCGAAACCGACCGGGTAAAAAAAGTAAATAATATGTATGCTATGATTGACCTGATAAAAAAGCAGGATGCAGATGTATTGTGTTTTCAGGAATACCTGTATTATAAAAATATGAGGTACCGTGATTCTATCAATGCTGTTTTAAAAGAAGCAGGTTATCAATATGCTTATTTTGCAAAAACCAATTACACCGAAAGGTTTTATACTTCAGCTGTATTAACGGCTGTAGTTATTATGAGCAAATACCCTTTTGCAGATACTGCCCAATTTATTTATAACAAAGATGATTTTGCCGAACCGCTTATTTATGCAGATATAAAAAAGAACGATCAAATAATAAGGGTTTTTACCGCACACCTGCAATCGCTAAGGTTTGAAAATAATGAATACGATGCCCTGCATATATTAAAAAATCCCGGTAGGGAAAGTATAAACCAATCCAGATCGATTGTGTGGAAATTAAAACAGGGCTATAAAAAAAGATCGTTGCAGGCAGAATTTTTAAATAAAAAAATAAAAGAAAGCCCTTACCCTGTAATACTCTGTGGCGATTTTAACGATGTTCCTAACTCCTACGCTTACTTTACTGTTAAAGAAAATCTTCAGGATGCATTTATAAAAAAGGGAAGTGGTTTCGGCAGGACCTTCCGTTTTATTTCGCCTACTTTAAGAATTGATTATATACTGGCAGATAAAAAATTTGAGGTAACACAGTTTAGTAAAATTGAAGTGAATTATTCGGATCATTATCCAATAATTGCAGATATTAAAATTGCAAATGAATAAAATTTTATTGAATAATTCTAAATACCAGCGCTGCAATTACGCCTCCAATAATTGGCCCTGCAACAGGTATCCAGCTATAGCCCCAATTGCTGTCTCTTTTGTTTTTTATAGGTAAGATAAAATGCATTATTCTCGGGCCTAAATCTCTTGCAGGATTTATAGCATAACCTGTTGGCCCGCCTAATGATAAACCAATACCCAACACCAGCAATGCTACAGGCAAAGCATTTAATGCACCTAAAGAAATGCCCACATCATTAATTTTTCCGCCTGCAATTGAAAAGGCACCAAACACTAATGCAAATGTGCCAATGATCTCGGTTATTAAATTATTGGGGGTACTTTTTATTGCGGGAGCATTGCAAAAAACAGCCAATTGTCCATCAGCATCTGTTGTTTCGTTAAAATGCTGCCGGTACGATAACCATGCTAAAAAAGCCCCCGTCATTGCACCGAGCATTTGCGCCGCAATGTAAACCGGAACTTTTGTCCAGTCGTTTATTTTAATTGCATCGGCAATGGTAACGGCTGGGTTTAAATGCCCTTCGCCACCAAGAGAAGTACAAACATATACTCCTACAAATACTGCAATAGCCCAGCCAAATGCAATAACTATCCACCCGCTGTTATTACCTTTTGTTTTATGTAACACTACATTGGCATTAACACCATTACCCAATAAAAGTAATAAAGCAGTGCCGGTAAATTCTGGTAAAAATAGAGACATAAGAAAAGAGTTGATGGTTAAAAGTTGAAAGTTAAAAACTATTTCATTTTGCTACCTGTTACAAATATGATAGTGCACTCAAGATAATAAATATTGTTTTGCCAGTACATTAAAATTATTTACTTGCTGCAACTCCCACTCATTATTTTTATTCATTTGCTTTGCCATTATTGTTGCCACAATTGGGGCTGCTTCTATTGCAGCCTGTGCATTTAAAAATAAAATCCTTGTTCTTCTTGCTAAAACATCTTCCACCGTTTGTGCCATTTCATTTTGTATGGCCCAAATAATTTCAGCTTTTAAATTGGGCAGCGCAGCATGAATTAATTCAGCCAGTGCTTGATCTTCTTTACAAAGATTTTTTATTTGCACGGCATCAGCACCGTAAAAATGTAAAGGATCATTTTTATCAATATTATTTATCCATCCATGAATTTTTAAATTTTGGGTACCACATTTTATTTCAGGAAGTTTTGCAACAGCCATAGCTTTTTTTAAAACATCGTTCGCCATTTTGCGGTAAGTGGTCCATTTACCGCCAGTGACAGTTACCAAGCCGCTTGTGCTTACAAGTATAGTATGATCACGTGGCATTAATGCAGTTTTATTACCGGCGCCTTTTTTTACCAAGGGCCGCAAGCCCACAAAAACACTTTGTACATCAGCCCGTTTTATTGCAACATCCAAATATTTATTAATGTGCTGCATAATAAATTCTATCTCTGCTTCCAACGGTTTTGGTTCTAAAGAATGACTTTCTATTGGCGTATCGGTAGTTCCCACCACAACTTTATCATGCCACGGCACAGCAAATAAAACCCTGCCATCAGCAGTTTTGGGTATCATCATTGCATCGGCACCGGGAAAAAATTTTTTATCCAGCACCAAATGTATTCCCTGCGATGGACTTACAATTTTATCTGCAGTGGCATCATCCATTTGCAATACTTCATCTGCAAAAACACCGGTGGCATTAATAACAACTTTGCATTTTAAATTATAGTCCGTTCCATTAATTTCATCCTTAATAATTACGCCACAAATTTTTTCTGATAAATTGCTGCCGGAGTTTGTAACCCCCGAATGGGTTTTTAAAAGTTTAATCACCTTACAATAATTTAAAACGGTTGCGCCATTTGCTGCAGCAGTTTGTGCTAAATTAATGGCAAGCCTTGCATCATCAAACTGGCCGTCTTTATAAACAATGGCACCGCTTAAATTTTTTATATTAATTGTAGGCAGTAATTCTTTTGTTTTTTTTGAGTTGATAATTTTTGTTTTGCCCAACCCTAAATTACCAGCCATTAGATCATAAATTTTTAACCCAACGCCATAAAATATTTTCTGCCATAAACCGTAACACGGCAACACAAAAGAAAGATTAGAGGTAACATGCGGTGCATTTTTCAACAGTAAGCCTCTTTCCATTAATGCTTCTCTTACCAATTTAATATTGCCCTGTGCCAAATACCTTACGCCGCCGTGTACCAGTTTTGTGGAGCGGCTTGATGTGCCTTTTGCAAAATCATGTTGTTCTACCAATAAAATTTTGTACCCTCTTGTGGCAGCATCCACAGCAGTGCCGAGGCCTGTTGCGCCACCACCGATGATGATAATGTCCCATTCGGTGGTAGCGTAAAGATGTTGCAGCATTTCGGGTCTGTTCATACAAAATGTAGAAGATTCTATTAACCGCCGTCAGGGTTTACAACCGCTGACGGGGTTTGCGAAAAGTTATTATTATTTAAAGTTTATTTAGTATTACTAATCGTTGTATCCACCGCCTTTTGCCAACCCTTCGTCAATGCATTTCTTTTTTCTTCTTCCATGGATGGTGTAAATGTTTTATCAATCAACCATTGCGCCTGTATCTCTTCGATATTTTTCCAGTAACCCACTGCAAGGCCAGCAAGGTAAGCTGCACCTAATGCTGTAGTCTCTGTAATGGTTGGCCGCAAAACTTTGGTATTTAAAATATTACTTTGAAACTGCATTAATAAATCATTGGCCGTTGCACCTCCATCCACCCTTAATTCTTTTATAGAAATTCCTGCATCGGCTTCCATGGCTTTCAATACATCCATAGTTTGGTAAGCAATACTTTCTAACGCCGCCCTTGCAATATGGCTTGCATTGCTTCCTCTTGTTAGCCCAACAATAGTGCCTCTTGCATCCTGGTTCCAGTGCGGAGCACCAAGACCGGTAAATGCCGGCACCACATACACACCTTCATTACTGTTAACCTTAGCCGCTAATGCCTCCACGTCAGATGATTTATTGATGATACCCAATCCATCCCTTAACCATTGCACTACCGCACCCGCAATAAATACACTGCCTTCCAAAGCATAATGTGTAATACCATTTACTTTCCAGGCAACGGTAGTTAATAAATTATGGTTAGAGGTTACCGGTTTTTCGCCAGTATTCATCAGCATAAAACAGCCTGTGCCGTAAGTATTTTTTACCATACCGGGTTGTGTACACATTTGCCCGAACAAGGCGCTCTGCTGATCGCCTGCTATACCTGCAATAGGAATATTTTTTGCGGATAAAATATTTTGTGTATGGCCATACACTTCGCTGCTGCTGCGTATTTGTGGCAACATATTGCCGGGTATATCAAATATTTTTTCCAGTTCTCCATCCCATTGCAGTGTATTAATATTACACAGCATGGTACGGCTTGCATTGCTAACATCTGTTGCATGAATTTGTCCTTTGGTTAAATTCCACAGCAGCCAGGTATCAATAGTACCAAAACATAATTCGCCATTATTTGCTTTTGCTCTTGCGCCATCTACATTATCTAAAATCCATTTTATTTTTGTGGCAGAAAAATAAGCATCTATAACCAACCCGGTTTTTTCTTTTATGGTGCTTTCTAAATTTTTACTTTTTAATTCATCGCAAAAAGATGCAGTTCTTCTGTCCTGCCACACAATAGCATTGTACACCGGTTTGCCTGTTGCTTTTTCCCACACTACAGTTGTTTCTCTTTGATTGGTGATACCAATAGCGGCAATATTTTCTACCGTTAACCCAGCTTTTGAAATGGCTTCGGCAGCAACACCCAATTGTGTACTCCAAATTTCATTGGCATCATGCTCTACCCAACCCGGTTGAGGAAAAAATTGTGTAAACTCTTTTTGTGCCACAGCTATTATTAATCCCTGTTGATCAAAAATAATGGCACGGCTGCTGGTAGTTCCCTGATCGAGAGAAAGAATGTATTGATCCATAGCAAGTAGTATTTTTTTTCAAGGTAACTGAATTTTTTAAATCATTAAAATCAATGGTAAAATCCTAAAATAAAAAAAGCTGCAAGTATAAACCTGCAGCTTAAAATTCTTATAAAAAAATCAACCTCTTCTTTTCTTGCGCTTTTCTTTTCTGTCCTCAACAGCTTCTGCATTACTTCCTTGCACTGCGGCCCCTCTTCTTTGTACCCTGGTATTTTGTGTTTTTCTAACATGAGTATTTCCCCTTGGTCCTGTTACCACTGTACGTTTGGTTGTACGTGTAACGTTATAATTGTTACGGGCAACAGTAGTTCTTGTTCTTACTGTAACAGACGAAACCCTGTATGGTGCATAAATCCTGTGCGCTGCCACTACCCTGTGTGTACGCACTACAGCATAATGGCGGTGGTAATAAACACGGCGTGGGTTAAACACATGCCATGCATACGGACGCCACGGCCTCCAGTAATTTGGGTAATGCCTCCATCTCCATGGCGAAACCCATGGCCTGTAAACCGGGCCGTAAACAAAACGAACACCTGGCCAGAAAAAAACATTTACCACAATACGGTTGGTTTCAAAAAAATTGGCGCTTGGGCCTTTCCCCAAACCTCGATTATTATCTTCATCAACTTCATCTCCTTCGTCGGATGCTTCTACAATTGTTTGCTCGCCAAAAATATCTTCATCACCAACTATTTGCAGCACCGCAGTGGTGTCGCCTGTTTTTTCCAGTTCTATCACCGCAATATCCTGATTTTCTGTTTCGGATATCGCTACCTGCAAAACAAAAGCATGTACATCTTTGTCGGCCTTGTCAATCACTTTTATATAATCAATATCACCATCTCCATTAAGATCGAGGTTGTTTACGTTTTTGTCTTCGGTGTTAATTAGTTTTTCAAATTCTTCAGGAGAACCAGACTGTTTAAACATTTCCAATGCGCCTTGTAAACTAAAGTTGTCGCCGGGCATTCCCGTTGAATCCTGCTGGGCATTAGCACTAAAAGACAATGCTGCAAAAAAAGTAATACTAAGTAGTAGCGATCTTAAAACTTTCATAAAAATAAATTTAGTGAGGTTTTGACTTTAACAATTAGTAAAGGTTTAGTGTACCAAACGTTTATTTTAAATATCTATTATGCCTCAATTTTAATTTGCAACAATGTTGCAGCAATTGTTTATCTTTGTTTTGTGCTGAAAAATAATAAAATATGGATAAAGAAAATAGCAGCCAGTTTTTTGCTGTTGTTATTATTTTCCATCACTGCAATTCAGCTATCGCATTCTCATACTTATAATACAACGGTACAGGAACACAAGAAAGATTTTGTAAAAAAAGATGCTGGCGGCATTTATTATAAAGCTTTATCAGAAAGTAAATGTTTTATTTGCGAATACCAGCTTACAAGAGATGCAGATATAAGCTATTCGCAATCGCCTTTAAATTATCCTGCGCTATTTAACAACTCCATACCTGTACCTTATTGCACTATTTTATCAGCTGCACATACAGTTTTTGAGAACCGTGGCCCGCCGCATACTGCCTGATTTTTTCCGTCAATTTTTTGTAACAGTTATTACTATCTAAGATAAGTGTTACTCATTCACAAACATTACTCTTATCAAACGAACAATCCGCTTAGTAGGAATTTGTTATTGCTGATAATTAAAAATAAATAATTAAAGATGAAAAAAAGTATTCTTCTTATAGCAGGCAGTATTTTTTTATTATGCTGTGCCAATGCAAAAAATAATTCTTCAACTCTACCATCAATAAAAAATTTAAAAGTATTAAAAGGTACGTTTTACGGAACAATAACAGATGCTAAAACCGGTAAAGGCGTTGCCGGCACAAGTGTTTACATTAATGATATAAAGTCAGGCACCTCTTCCGATAACAACGGTAATTTCTCCATTAAAAATATTCCCGAAGGAAATCATTTAATAGAAGTATCACATATTGGTTACACTACCATTGCAGAAAACATAATTGTAAGTGGCGATACGAAAAAAGATTTTGTGCTGGGTGAATCGGTAGTGGAAAATAATGCGGTAGTGGTTACAGGTGTTAGCGGTGCCACTCAATTAAAAAAAGTTCCTTTTGCAGTTTCAGTAATGCGTAAACAGGATTTTTTACAAAATACTTCAACCAATATTATAGAGTCGCTTACAAAAATTGGTGGTGTATCAACTTTATCAACCGGGCCTGCCATTTCCAAACCTGTAATAAGGGGATTAA